>JAGRAL010000171.1 GCA_020434605.1 Bdellovibrionales bacterium | reverse complement strand
GCTGCTAAGAAGAAAGTGGCAAAAAAGACTAAAAAAACAAAAAAGAAAGTCGCTACAAAACCTAATTATAAAAGACAAGCTGACAACGATACTGAATCACCACGAGATGCCGTAGAAGAAAACTTTGGCTTAATGGGTGGAAGACTCGCACCTCAAAACACAGCTGATACAACAACTAATCAAAACGAAGATCCTAGCCAAGGATTTGGGTACTGGAGAAATCTAGTGTTCTCGAACCCATCACAAGAGTCTAGCGAAATGCTCTTGGCAGCTTACTTACAACAAAAAATACCATCAGACTGGTTTTACAGAATTACAGATGAAATGTTAGTTTCGAGAAATGGTATATTACAAGAATCATCTATTAATCTATTAGCCATGACTCCAAGTAACGAAAGCTTTCACCGTTTATCTAAAATCGTATCCGGAAGAAATAGTCAGCCCAATTTAAAGTTATTAGCTCGTAGCTCGATGAATGATGTTTATAAGAATATTTCTTATATTGGAATACTAAGTAATAGCGTTCAAAACTCAGATCTAGATATAGCCTACAATGCAGCTAGATTAATTCATATTTCTGCAGAAAATAATTTAGCTTCAAATGCTAGAGGGATAGCAAACTCCAACACTAATACATTTACAGAGGTTCTATCTATTTTAAATAGAGTATTAGAAAATGCTACAGACGAAAGATTGATTCACTTTGCACAGCTGGCACGAACTTATATTACTCAACACTTAAACTCATCAAATCAATTTACTGCTGACTTACAGTCTGATTACTAAAAGCGTAAACCTAACTTAGCTGCCAATGATAAGTAGTCAGCCTTATTTGCTTCGACAGCAATGAACACTCTTTTATAAATATAGCTAGCACCTAAAATATATAATTCTTCATTTATTTTTTGTTGAATCTCAAGTCCTGTATCTGTGATAGCATTATTACCGCCACTGAACCTACCTTTGACTCTAGTTAAACCAATTCCGCCATACACATCAAAGTCTAAAATATGCCAAACCAAATGAATCTGCCCACCATAACTATCACTAATAAAAAGATCTTCTATATTTGAACTATTAAAGTGAATCAGTGAAGCTACCGAAAATCTGCCGCTGTCGATTTCAAACATTCTCCAACGCGCCATTGCTCCATACTCTGATAAACCTGTTTGCTTATCAAAAGGAATGAAGTGTGCGTACATATCTATAAAATGAAAAAGACCTTTCCCAATAGATATTTTTGCGTAATCAAAACTACTACTATTATCAACACCGTCACCTAAATCATTTAATTTATCAGCAGGGAGTGACTCTATAGATAGAGCAATTTCAAGACCCGAAAATCCGCCAAGAGACCTAGGCACACTGTTATACTTACTACTCGTGCCTACACCCAATACCTTTAAAACTTCGTCACGATCTTTTTCTGTAAGATTGGTTGGTATATTGATGGCGTATACGAATGATAGTAAGAATAAAAAAATCATAGGTGCAGAATTTTCTCTAGAATTTTTGTGGTAGATTTTCCATTTACAAAAGACAAGCTCTTAACTTCACCACCGCGAGATAGCACAACTTGTGAACCTACGATCTTATCTATGGGCCAATCACCACCCTTAACTAGTACATCTGGTTGTATAGCAGTAATTAATTCTAACGGTGTATCTTGATCAAAGAGCGTAACCACGTCTACTGATTTTAAATTAGATAGAATCATTGCTCTATCCTCTTGGCACTGTACTGGGCGACTTTCACCCTTCAACTTTTTAACACTAGCATCCGTATTTAAACCTACGACTAAAATATCACCTTGTGCTTTAGCTTCATTAAGATATGTCACATGCCCGACATGCAAGAGATCAAAACAGCCGTTAGTGAAAACTACTTTTTTATTTGCTCTTTTTGCTGAAAGATTTTTAGCTAATTCGTTCCAGTCTAAAATTACTGCCACGTCTCTACCTTTTTATGCAGCTTTATCCCACAAAGACTTCCTACAATGTCCTTGCCAGTTAGTACTGATAATAAAGGTAGTATAACAATTCCTGTTATTGTGTTTACAAACGCACGCATTGCTACTCGTAAAGGGTAAGACATTTGTAGTGTCTGCATGTCGGTTCCTAATTGGTAATCCGTTGCCCACTCCCCAAGAGTTTTAGAAAAGAATGTTCTGGAAATTAATAAATAGAACATCCACACACTAAACAATACGACACCTACACTAATCTTAGTTAGGATGTCACTTTGCGGGTGCATAAGAATAAAGACTACATCTACACCTGTTACTAACAGGAGTGCCGCCATAAATACGTTTGTAAGTCCGATAATTGTAAATGCATCGATTAGATAAGTGCCAATCGTTGGAGCTTTTGCTACCAAGTCGATCACTCTCTTTTTTTCAGACAGCTTTTTATCTTCAACCACTTCTTGTTTTTTGATTTCAGGAATTAGTGGCTGTACATCTAACATATCCAATTTACGTTGAAATACTTCAGGATTGATCTTTAACTCAGGATCTTTGTGTTTTAAAACCTGCTGAGTATGCAATTGCGATGAAGTAAGATCCTTACGAGGTAGAGCCTCTTTCATCTGTACTTGTTGTTTATTTTCTTCTTCGACATAATCCAGTCCATCTAGAGCTGGAAAGCTAGAGATTAAATCTCGCACACTTTGCGCTTGTGCCGGTTGTCTTACTTTATGTAAGTCTTCAGATTCTAAAACAGGTTTAGAGGTTTTAATTACGTGTTCTTGTGCTTTCTTAGTTTCTTCTTTTAACGAAACTTGCTTTTTATGAAAGCCTAAACCTTCAGTAATTGGCTTGAATTCGAACTCTTCCGTAATGTCCAATTAACACCTCCCAAAAACTAGATCTCAAGTTCATACTTTATGCTGCTAACCAGAGCGACGCAAGCCGTTTCCACACGTAAAACTTGCTCCCCCATTGTCATTGCCTGCATACCATAATCTTGAAATAAGGCCACTTCAGCATCAGAAAAGCCACCTTCACTCCCCACAAAACAGTGTACTTCAGTAACTTGCTTTTTTTTAAGGCCTTGCACTGCTTCCCTCCAGGAAAATGAGGCATTCCCCTCATACGCAAATAGACCCATTGCATTAGGGTTTTGGTTAATAGTATTTAAAGATTCTTTAAGAGAAACAATAGGTTGTAGCTGAAGTACGTCAGAGCGACCCGTTTGCTGAGTAGCCCCAATAATGATCTTTTTCCATCTCTCCGTCTTCTGTAGTGATTTGTGTTTCATATCTTTTATAAAGCTATATTCGGATGCAAATAATCCAACGCCTGTGACCCCTAACTCTACTGCTTGAGCTAGAACAGCTTCAAAAGTGGGAATCTTAGGAATAGATATGTGCAAGTAGATATGAGGTAGTTTACGCACAGGTAAGGCGCGTTCTTCAATGACTTCTAGAATAGCAAATTTTTTGGCCACATCCAGTGTCTTTACTACCAATGCCGTATTTTCTTTTGCTCCAAGAATTTCAAAAACATTACCTTTTTCCGTACGGCAGACTTTAAAAATATGATGAAATAAATCCCCATCGATCTGACAGTGCTTGTCTGCACTTACTACTAAATGATCCGCCCAATACCTTCTCATGATTTTTTTACCACCAAAGAAATCCATTCATCTTTTTGTGTACGAGCTAGAGTAGTTAATGACGGTAGCTCATGTAAAAAGTTTTTCGTAAAATACTCTTCTCTCTCTACCAAAATGCCAGACAAGATAAAATGTCCACCTGGTTTTAAGAGTCTAAATAAATCACTTTTTATTTCTACTAGTACTCCATCAATGATATTTGCGATCACAAGA
>JAGRAL010000170.1 GCA_020434605.1 Bdellovibrionales bacterium | reverse complement strand
AATCATTTACGGAATGCATGTATCGCCTCTCTAGAAAAATGGTGTAAGGCCTTGGCAAAATAGTCTGCCTCTAAGTTTACAAGTTCGCCTACTTTAGTGTTTTTTAAATTTGTAATTTCGATGGTTTCAGGAACTAGACAAACCGAAAATGTATTTTGATCCACAGTATTAACCGTTAAGCTTACCCCTTGTAGAGCGACACTCCCCTTTTTCCAAATAAATGGAGCCAAGGAGTCTGGAAAGCTAATTGTCAGTATCAGGTTTTCGCCTTCCCAGCGAGTTTCCACAACTTTACCTGTCTCTTCCACATGGCCACTTACCATATGCCCGTGCAAACGGTCTCCAAAGCGTAAAGATCTTTCTAAATTCACAGATAAACCTTTTAAAAACTCAGCGCTCCAGCCAGTGACAGACAAAGTCTCAAAGCCAATAGCAAATTGTAGCCATTTGTCGCTAAAATCTTCTACCGTTAGGCAAACACCATTCGTAGAAATGCTATCCCCAACTTTTATGTCTTCAAAAGCACTAGGTCTCACCACACGAATCTGTAAAACCCCTGGGCGCTCCTGTACTTCAATTATATTGGCTTTTGCTTCGATAATACCTGAAAACATATTGATCACTTATATCGCTCAGCAACAAAAAGTCAAGAAATGCACCTTTTATAGGGCAAATTTACACCGCTAATAACTAATTTCGACTTTTTTAAAAATCCTAATGAAAAACAAAAAAGACTTATATAGAAATATGGCTAATCCGGGGGGAATTCATGAAACTATTCACTATATTAATAACTTTATTATCTACTAGCTTGGCCTTAGCGGGAGACAACTACAAGCCACTAAATATGCGAGTAGAACTGACAGACTCTAACATATCCATTGTCAGCTATAACGTAGAAAATTTATTTGATACAAAACATGATGCCGGAAAAGAAGATTGGGAGTTTTTACCATTAAAACTTGCTAGTGGCGCTCCAAATAAAGCAAAAATTGAAGCCTGTAAACGCATGAGCCAAGACTGGCAGCGCAAGCAATGTTTAGAAGTGGATTGGACTAGTGAAAGACTACAAATCAAACTTGAAAAAATTAGCGAAGCACTAAATCTTCAAGGTGATCTACCAGACGTATTAGCCTTAATTGAAGTTGAAAATGCAAATGTACTTTCAATGCTAGCTGATAAATTGGGTTATTCTACAAAAAATATGTATATTACAACTGGTAATGATGCCAGAGGTATTAACGTTGCAATTTTGTACAAAAATAGAATGCTAGATTACCATTCTCACGCAGAAAAAGCTGTAGTAAGTGCTACTGGCCAAGCAATGACAACCAGAAATGTATTGGTAGTAAACTTTAAAGTAAAAAGTACTAATCAAACCCTTGGCGTATTTGTTAATCACTGGCCATCACAAGGAAATGTTGTAAAAAATCGAATTGCTGCCGCAGAAACTCTTAATGCGCTGATCGACTCTCAAACAAAAAAAATGGGAGCTAATTATCACGTAGTAGCCGTAGGTGATTTTAATACAACA
>JAGRAL010000169.1 GCA_020434605.1 Bdellovibrionales bacterium | reverse complement strand
TTCTTGATCGAGAAACTCTCTTTCAGTGTCTGAAACTGTGTCTGAAGCTGACTGAACACCTAATTCGCGCAAGCGAATCAAGATATTGTTAATCTCGTTCAACCCACCCTCACTAATTTGGATCAGAGATTGTGCATTGTAGGCGTTGTTTCGCGCCATACGAATACCGCTGACTTGACCACGAATATTCTCAGCGATGGTTAATCCTGCCGCATCATCACTCGCTCTAACGATTCGGCTCCCCGAAGCCAAAGCCGCTTGCGCATGCTCTAACCTCGCCTGTTGCTTCGTCAAATGCCTTTGGGCATTGATCGAAGCGAGATTTGTATTAATTCTTAAGCCCATTGTTGGCCTCCCTTCTACGCAGTTCCACCGTGAACTTTTCCAACAACGTCTTTTCAAACAGCTCCCACTGCCTAAAGACAAAATTGGCGACTAAGTCCACTTCCGGTTTATATTTTTTTATTGGAGATTGATGCAAAAGGGGTGATTGGACCCTTCTCACCAATCGACTTAGGAGGTTCAACTCAATGACTGTTGAAATGAAACTTCGCTAAGTGCTCCAACGTGTTCAAATGGCGTATCGACGAAGGTCCAGTTAACTTTAGGACCATGGTCTAGTTTTATTTTTCGCTGTGCGTCTTGTGGATAGAAAGACTAAGGAATTTTTAAAATTTTTTTTTGAACTAATTAGACTGCGGCTAGTAATCTTTGTGCCATTATGGGATTTTGGTTGGCCTGTGCAAGTACAGACACCCCTATTTCAGACAAAATATTAGATTGAGCTAGATTAGCCGTCTCTTTTGCAATATCAGCATCTGCTATATTTGAATAAGCACTCGCAACATTTTCATATTGTGTACCTAAGTGATTAGCGGCCACTAATAACCTTGATTGGATAGCCCCAAAATCGGCTCGCATACCAGCAATTTGCATTAAAGCTTCATCAATACTGTCCAAAGAATCTAAGGCTTCATCACTGTCTTCCACATCTAAATCATCTATATCTAAGGTTTTTGCCCTAGAGTCAGCCGTAGAAGTATATGAGATCCTATTCTCGGGACCATTATAAGGGCCCACCTGGAACTCATACTCTTTGTTTTCACCTACTAATAATTTGTTATGGCCAAAAGTCGTGGTCTCGGCAATACGGTCAAACTCACTTTTTAATTGCTGAAACTCTTCATCTAAGAACTCTCTTTCTTGATCTGATACAGTATCACTAGCCGACTGAATCGCTAACTCTCTTAGTCTAATCAATATATTATTTTGTTCATTCAATGCACCCTCAGCCACTTGTACCACTGACACAGCGTCTTGAGCGTTTCGTTGTGAGACTTGTAAACCGTTTAACTGTCCTCTTAAGTTTTCAGAGACAGCAAACCCAGCCGCATCATCTGAAGCCTGAACTATACGTTTACCAGACGCTAAGGCCTTAATTGAATGTAATCGTACATCAAAATTCTTCTGCAGCTGATTTTGTGCAGCAATGGACGCGACGTTGGTGCCTATTCGTACTGGCATAAGATGCTCTCCTGTTGGTTCTCCACCAACCCTAGTCCTTTAGGATTCTGGAGGTTTCAAGCGGCCATCTTTTTGAGATAGACGTTTGCAGTCACATTCCTTATCGACACATAGCGTTAAGACTTTAGTAAAGTATTAGAATGATACGAATTTTCTGAAAAATAGTGAGTAGATTAACCTTAAGGAGAGGCTTATACCTTCTTCTTGAAATTATCTTTCATTAGAAACTCCATTTCAGCTAATTGCACCTTTGTGTACTGTGAAATGGCCATCTGTTTAGATGATTTTGGTTCTTTGGGACTTCGTTTTTTTTCTTTTTGATATTTTCCAATAGCCACAACTTTTTTATGCTGCGCCTCTGTATGTGTCTCGTCTTCCGTGGCAGATGTAGTATCCATCTTCTTTACCACCCTTTTGCTCTCACGTGGTTCCTTCGTCACCTCAGGACTTGGAATCACTATAAATGGAGACAACTTTGACACTTTCATAGAGATCGCATCGGCCCTACTTTGGTCTAACTTAAACGTACCAAAAAAAGTCACTTCAGTGTGTAGTATTAATACATAGCTTAAGACACTGATTTTACTTGTGATTTAATGATTATATACGGTCCACTTAACAAGCCCTCAAAAGTCCTATCAGGACAATTTTAAGTTTTTTTATGAGTCTACAAAAAGACTAATGTTATTAGATGGTTATGAAGCATTATTTTTGGCACTAGGTCTGCAATACCGTATAGGTATGAGACAAGAAAACAACAACAAACTAATTGCGGGACTCTTACTACTAGCGGGAGTGGCCCTATTATTTAAAACTTGCTCTAGCTCAGACCCAATTGATTTAAAAAACCCTAACAACAGTGTAAAGCCACAACACCTAGGTAGCACAAAAGCTCTACGCCAACTTAAAAATATACAAACTACGTCAGCTCCGAATTTTATTGGAAGAAGATTGCCCAAAACTAATATAAATGCAGATCTTTTAGCGTTAGCAAAAGTACAAAAGAAATATGAAGCTAGTTTAAAAAAGAAAGAATTAGAAAAGAAAAAGGCTGCTAAGAAGAAAGT
>JAGRAL010000168.1 GCA_020434605.1 Bdellovibrionales bacterium | reverse complement strand
TATGACTTCTTTTTTATTAAGCCAACTAGCAAATTTTTGATATGAATACTGAGCTCTTGATTCATTCCAACAAAGTGCTTCACCGGCAAATGTACCCGAGCCGCACATAGGGTCTATCAAAGTGATTGACGTTTTTTGATTTTGCAGCAACACACGAAGTAGAGCACAAGCTATGGACTCTCTTAAACTAGCAGGGCCTGTTTTTTTGTTCGTACGCTTATATAAAGCCTCTCCAGAGGTATCCATCGAAATTTGGCAATGGTCGTTATGAATTCGAACAAAAATTCGGTGTGTATAATTATGCTCAATCTTCTTTGGTTGGTTACCTTTTAGGTAGGTTTCAATTCCATCAGAAAGTGCTTTTTGCACTCGCTTTTCATTATTAATAAGAGAGCCAGAGCATGAGACATCTAATTCATATTTTCCGTTTAAAAGATATAAGTTCCAAGGGATCTTACTTGCGCGTTGAAATAGCTTTGGTAAATCCCGACAACTAAAATCTTTTAATCGTAAAAGTACGCGGGTAGGGGTTTTAAGATATCGATTAAAGCTGTAGCCTACCTCTGCTAGACAAGTGACTTCAACTCCACCTGTAACGATTTTATAATCTTCAATGTCGGGGTACTTTTGTTTGATCTCTGAAGCTAAAATCTCTTCAAGACCTGGCTGGATAATAATAAAAAATGTTTGCGTATTTTGATCAGACATTTAGATTTTCTCTGACTTTTCTAAAAAACGCCATTTTCCCTCTGGCAAATCTCCCAACTCTAACTTACCAATACGAATTCTTTTTAAAAGTAGAACTGTTTTACCAACTGACTCTACCATTCTGCGAATTTGGCGTTTTTTTCCTTCAATTAAAATAAATTGGTAGAGCCCATCACGCATCTTTGTGATCTTAACTGGTTTTAATTTTTTTTGATCTAAAACAAAGTCTGTAGATAATCGCTTGATTTCTTTTTCTGTTAAATCTGCATCTAACTTTACCACATACTCTTTTTCTACCGTTTCTTTTTCACCAATCACACTTCTTGCTAAGACTCCATCTTGTGTTAAAAGAAGTAAGCCCTTTGAATCAATGTCTAGTCTTCCAACCGGCGCAAGGCCTTTTAATTGATAGCGATGTAATGGTTTTTTATTATCCCCGTATTGTGAGTCTTCAGTGATTAAGCGAATGGCTGGAATATAACCATCCTCTGCCTGCCCAGAAACGTAGCCAACCGGCTTATGTAGTACAATGGTTACTTTTTCATCTAATTGACGCTTAGCTTTTGAGCTCAAGGTGATAGTATCGGACTCGGTGACTTTGGTGCCTAATACATCACAAACTTCACCATTAACGAGCACTAAACCTTGGGAAATTAGGTCATCTGCTTCGCGGCGGGAACAAATCCCTAAATCTGCTAAACGCTTAGACAATCTGATACGATCTGACATGATTCCTTCTTGACATTTTCTTAGAGGGATTAATAATCAGCTTTACTATCATTTGACAAGGAATATCCATGGAAACGACTCAGACATCTTCTTTTTTTGACCAGATCACAAAAGTTAAACGTGAGCTTATTGCTGGTGTATTAATTATATTCGTAGCAGGACTTGGTTTTGCGATTTACACACACCTAGAAGAGAAAAAAGAGTACGTAGCCTCTCAAGACTACTTTGCTATCACACAGTCTTGGAAGAACAAAGAAAAACCCCTTGAAAACTTAAACGATGATACTACTCGCTCTCAATTAGAGTCATTTTTAGAAAAACATAAAAATACTAGCTCGGCCTTATACGCGGCAATTTTACTAGCTGACCATTACGGCGAAAAGAGCAACGAAGAGATGGCACTTAAAA
>JAGRAL010000167.1 GCA_020434605.1 Bdellovibrionales bacterium | reverse complement strand
GTGAGCCAGGGGTCGGAAAAACGGCAGTGGTTGAAGGCTTAGCCTTACGAATACTGGCGGGAGATGTTCCTGACACACTAAAGGATAAAAAAATAATTTCACTAGATCTTGGTGCTCTTATCGCAGGGGCTTCTTTTCAGGGGCAGTTTGAAGAAAGATTAAAAGCTGTCATCAATGAAGTTACAACAAGTGATGGGCAGATCGTTTTGTTTATTGATGAACTTCACACGTTAGTGGGAGCTGGTAAAAATCAGGGTGCCATGGATGCTGGTCAACTTTTAAAGCCAGCTTTAGCTAGAGGTGATTTGCGATGTGTAGGTGCAACCACTCTTGAGGAGTACCGCAAGTACATCGAAAAAGATAAAGCGCTAGAGAGACGTTTTCAACAGGTTTTAATCGAAGAACCAAGTGTTGAGAATACGATATCTATTCTACGTGGATTAAAAGAAAAGTATGAAATTCATCATGGTGTGAGAGTAACAGATGGAGCGCTAGTAGCTGCTGCTGAACTTTCTCATAGATATATTTCATCAAGATTTTTACCAGATAAAGCGATCGATCTAGTTGATGAGGCCGCTAGTAAACTACGTATGGAAGTTTCAAGTCGCCCTGTTGAGATAGATCAGTTAGAAAGAAAACTGACACAACTTCAGATCGAGAAAGAAGCCTTAAGAAAAGAATCTGATGAAAAGTCTAAAGATCGGCTTAAAAAGTTAGAGTCAGAGATTAAGGATATCGAAAAAGATCTACAAACTTTAACTGCGCAGTGGCGTTCTGAAAAAGACACTATTGATCTTTTAAATTCTACGAAGCAAGAGATTGAGAATACAAAATTAGCTATGGAAAAAGCAGAGCGTGAAGGTAATTTGGCAAAAGCTGCAGAATTAAAATATGGAGCTCTGCCAAAACTAGAAGCGCAATTAAAGCAGTTTAGTAATATTATCTCTGATACTGCTAAGTCAGGAAAACCAGCCATTCTAAAAGAAGAGGTCAGTGCTGAGGATATTGCTGAGGTGGTATCTAAGTGGACGGGCATTCCGGTAAATAAGATGCTACAAACTGAAATGCAAAAACTCTTAAACATGGAAGACCAACTTAAGAAACGTGTGGTTGGACAAGATCATGCACTTGAAAAAGTAGCAGATGCTGTAAGACGTGGACGAGCTGAGATCCAAGATCCAAATCGACCTATTGGCACATTTTTATTTTTAGGCCCAACTGGTGTCGGAAAAACCGAGACAGCCAAAGCACTGGCTGAATTTATGTTTAACACACAGGATGCAATGGTACGAATCGATATGAGTGAGTACATGGAGAAGCATTCAGTAGCAAGATTGATCGGCGCGCCTCCAGGTTATGTTGGCTATGATGAGGGTGGTCAGTTAACAGAACAGGTACGAAGAAAACCGTATTCGGTGATTCTATTAGATGAAATCGAAAAGGCTCATCCCGATGTGTACAATGTGCTTCTTCAGGTTTTTGATGATGGCAGACTCACGGATGGACAAGGTAGAACTGTTGATTTTAAAAATACAGTTATCATTATGACTTCAAACGTCGGTTCACAAGCTATCTTGGATGATAAGTTAACTGACGAAAAGAAAGAGAAGGCAGTTCTATCAGCACTTAGTGAGTACTTTAGACCTGAGTTCTTAAACCGAATTGATGAAAAGGTTGTGTTCTTAAGTTTAGGTAAAGAGCAACTGCAAGATGTTGTGAAGTATCAAATACAAGAGCTTGTAAAACGTCTACAGGAAAAAGGAATTACAATCGCCATCGATGAGAGTGCAGTAGAATTTATTGCAAACCATGGATATGATCCTGTGTACGGCGCAAGACCATTAAAACGGGCGATTCAGCAGTATGTCTTAAACCCTTTAGCCAAGAAGATAATCTCTGGCGAGTTTTCAAAAGGTAGTACTGTTACGATCGCAGCAAATGACTTGCAAATCGAGTTTACGAGCAAATAACTTACTGAATATCTTTTATTAATTTTCTTATTGTGTCGTATTGAGAGCTATTGGCAGTAACCATTTTGGTTACTCCGATAGTTTCTTTTAAAATATTGTGGTCTTTTACAGTGCTAGGCAGTTCTAAGAATGTCATCATTACGTCGTAGGTAAAATCCGTATTGCTCTCAAAAAAATCTTTACGAACTGTAAATGGATCCGTTGGCAGTGCTTCGCTTACCCAAAGAGTTTTCATTTTTAGTTTTTTCTCAGGGAAGTAAGTTTCCCAAGCGCCTTTTTTGCCTTTTGCATCGTTGCAAAATACAGCGATGGCATCAACTTCGCCTTTTTCTAACATCTCGATCGAGTTTTTATGATTTTGTGTGTATACAATTTGTAGATCTTCTTTATTAACGCCTAATTTATTTAGCTCTAAGATAGGTAATAAGTAGCCAGAAGTAGATTTTTCGTCGACAAAGCCTATCTTTTTTCCTTTAAGACTTTTTAAAGATGCAATCTTTCGATTTGGCTTTGTAACGACTGTTGAATAATAAAATGGTTTATCCCAAACAGATTTTAATAAGACTTTAGCATTTGCTTCTTTTTCGGCATAGACAAACGACATTGCAGTATAAAAAGCAAAATCCACTTTCTTATCCTTCATGGCTTGG
>JAGRAL010000166.1 GCA_020434605.1 Bdellovibrionales bacterium | reverse complement strand
ATTTCAATGCTCAAAAAGAAGCTTTTGAAAAAGAATTTATCATTAAAGCATTAAAAACTTTCAAAGGCCGAATCAATCAAACAGCACTTCATGCAAATATTCCTAAGAAAACTCTTCTACGAAAAATTGAAAAGTACGGCTTAAATCCTAGAGAGTACAAATAAAAATCTTTAAAATTTAAAGCGTCAAAAGAGGGCCATTCAGTGCCCTCTTTGTTTTTATAAAACCTCTATTTTTGAGAGCAAATACACTTGTTTGATATAAGATTTTTTTGCGCCTAGATTTTAGGCATAAGTCATATTTCCTTTGATAAAATGCTCGAAGTCTATGACTCTCACCCACCTATGAGGGGAATGCCGCCACAAGCTTATTCTAAGCAAGACATTTTAAAAGCGATGGAATGGTTAGAGAAACAATCTGAACCAGTAAAATCGCAGGCAACAAATGCCGACGCCTTAATGGGACTTTATAAAAAAGCTCTCATCTATGGGGATACGTTTGTAGATAAGCAAGCTCCTGTAAGTGGTGACTCATTTCGGTCTGAATTAAAGGATATTGCTGAAAGATTAGGTTCATTTGATTCAAGCTCACATGTCAGTGTTCCAACTAAGAAAGTATCACAAGTCTCCCCCCTTAGCTATCAAGTTGAGCCCGAGGAAAGTCGCCAGCAAATCCATGATGTTGTTCAAAAAGAGAATATTAAAATCTCCATACAGCGCCAGTTACAGCAAACAACCAAAGAAGATGGCTTTAACATCCAAGCTCTCGATAGTCTTACGCAGTCTAGAGTGAAAGAAATTCGCACACGTTTCAACCTTTCTAGAGACGAGGAAGCCGTAAGAATGCTAGTCACAGTGGGCTATGAAAAATTACAAGGCATTTAGCAAATAAGCCCCACTCTATCGACCTTGACCCTCTATAAAAAGGCAGTTAATTTAAGCGATAAGTTCGTAAAAATGCCGTTTTAGGAGTCAGTGTGTCGAACCAAGTTCCAAACTACAAAGAGAGTCTACTTTTACCTCAAACAAGCTTTCCGATGAAGGGTGACCTTCCGATCAACGAGCCTAACACAATTAAAAAGTGGACCGAAAAGCAAATCTACCAAAAAATGCTAGCTGATAAACCTAAGTCGTTTTGCTTTCAAGATGGCCCGCCGTATGCAAATGGCAATATACATGTTGGTCATGCTCTTAATAAAATTTTAAAGGACATGGTTGTTAAATTTAAAAACATGAATGGAGAATCCACGGTTTTTATTCCTGGCTGGGATTGCCATGGTCTACCAATCGAACTAGGTGTTTCCAAAGATCTAGGTGAAAAGAGAAAACAAATTTCTGATAAAGACTTTAGAAACCTTTGTAGAGACTATGCTAAAAAGTGGATCTTAAAACAAAAAGAACAATTTATTCGCTTAGGAATATTAGCTGACTGGGAAAATCCGTACATGACTTTGCAGGCTGAATACGAAGCCGAAGAAGTAAGGCAGCTAGCAATTCTTGCTGACAGTGGTAACTTTTACCGCGGCGATAAACCCGTGTACTGGTGTTGGCCATTACAAACTGCTTTGGCTGATACCGAAGTAGAGTATCACGAACATAAGTCTCCGGCCGTTTATGTAAAGTTTAAAATGGACTCGTCATTTTATAAAGGTGGCTCTGTTTCAGCAGTAATCTGGACAACTACCCCTTGGACATTACCTGCTAACTTAGCAATAGCTGTGCACCCTGACTTTGAATATTCGATTTATAAGTGTAATGGCGAATTCTTACTACTGGCAGATGGGCTTATTGACCAAATGACAGCAACTACGCAGCTAAATTTTGAAAAAGTAAGTGGTACTACTGTAAAGGGCTCAAGCCTTGAAGGTAAAATCACCAAGCACCCGTTTATTGATAGAGAATCAAAATTTGTTTTAGGAGAGCATGTAACTTTAGACGGCGGTACTGGCTTAGTACATACAGCGCCAGGGCATGGACCTGACGACTATATCATCGGTTTAAAATATGGACTAGCAACCTATAGCCCTGTAGATGAAGCAGGAAAATTTACGGATGAAGTACCTGAATATAAAGGCATGAATGTCTTTGAAGCTAACCCACTCATTGTAGAGCGTTTAAAAAATGATGGCTCTTTACTTTTTAACTACACTCTTACACATTCTTATCCACACTGCTGGCGCACAAAAAAACCATTGATTTACCGTGCCACTAGCCAGTGGTTTTTACGAATGGATAATCCTGAAAACTCGATTCGTCAAAAAACTCTAAAAGCTATTAAGGATGTCAATTGGGTTCCTAATTGGGGTGAGAATCGTATTAATGCCATGATTGAAAATAGGCCAGATTGGTGTCTTTCACGACAACGCTTATGGGGCGTACCAATTCCTGTGTTTACATGTACCAAATGTAGTGAGCACTTGGTTTCTTCAAAAGCAATGAACCGAGTAGCCGACGCGATGGAAGCTGGAGACGGCATCAACGAATACTTTGAAAGCCCCGCTGAGACATTCACTGCTGGCGAAGCTTGTGCAAAATGTAATGGGACCAAGTTTGAAAAGGCAAAAGATATCTTAGATGTTTGGTTTGATAGCGGTACCTCACACTCTGCTGTGCAAAGAAAACGTAAAGGTATGAAGCCAACAGCTGATCTTTACTTAGAAGGAAGTGACCAACATCGAGGATGGTTTCAAACTAGTTTACTTACCTCTATTGCAGCTCACGGAGTTCCACCATACAAAACAGTCCTTACTCATGGGTTTGTAAATGATCTACAAGGCCGTAAAATGAGTAAGAGTCTTGGCAATGTTGTAGACCCACTTGATATTATCAAACGCTACGGCGCTGAAATTTTACGACTTTGGGTTTCTTCTGGTGATTACAGTCAGGATTTAGCGTGCGGTGAAGAGCAGTTCAAGCGCATGTCCGAAACCTATCGAAGAATTCGTAACACGATGAGGTTCTTACTAGGAAACCTTTTTGATTACGATCACTCAAAGAATGCTGTTGCATTTAAAGACATGTTAGAGTTAGACCAGTGGGCGCTCTTACGATTGAATCAATTGATTACAGATGTAAACGCACACTATGAAGCTTATGAGTTTTACAAAATATATCACGCCATCAACAACTTTATTACTGTTGATCTTTCGGCATTGTATTTAGATGTTCTAAAAGATCGCCTATATGTAGACAAAAAAGATGGCTTATCTCGCAGAAGTGCGCAAACAGTAGTTTTTGAGCTCACTGATTCACTTTGCAAAATGCTTGCTCCTATCTTGTCCTTTTTAAGTGATGAAGTGTACTCACACTTACAACCAAATGTAGAGTCTATTTTTTCATTGCCGTTTCCCAAACCTAATACAAACTGGAAAAAAGACGGCGTCTTAGAAAAATTCGAACTACTAAATGCACTCCGATCAAAGGTTTCAAAGGACTTAGAAGACTTACGTAGAAACAAAACCATCGGTGCCAGTTTAGAAGCTAAAATTCAAATTAAAACAAAAGGTAAAACTTTAGAGTATCTTAAAGCATACCAAGCAGAACTACCTACATACTTTATTGTATCGCAAGTATCATTTAGTGAAGGCGAAGAAAGTATAACAGCCTCTAAGGCTGATGGAGAAAAGTGTGTTCGTTGCTGGCGCTACGATACTGTTATAGGCGCAAATCCTAAATTACCAGGACTATGTCCGCGCTGCACGGAGGCACTATCATGAAAAAGTATTTAATCTTCACAAGTCTTGCCGGAGCCACCATAGCTTTAGATCAATGGTCAAAGCTTTTGATTTATACACAATTTACTTTGGGTGAAAGCATTACTGTTTTAGAAAACTACTTTAACATTACTTTTGTCAGAAACTTTGGGGCGGCTTTTGGTTTTTTGGCTGAATCCCATCCTGAGTTTAGAACGTATTTTTTCTTACTGATCCCGCCTCTAGCGATGCTTTTAGTTGTTGGTATTCTAAGAGGTGTAGCGATGACTGATAAACTTCAGACCATTGCACTCTCTCTGATATTTGGTGGAGCGCTAGGCAATTACATTGATCGTCTTCGCTTTGGATTTGTGGTAGATTTTTTGGATTTTCATTTTCAAGGAAAATACTCTTGGCCAGCATTTAATGTTGCAGACATGGCCATTGTTATTGGTATCGCTATTTTGGCTTTACTGATTAAAAATGAACCAAAAAAAAATAATTCGGCGGTAACATCATGAGCTACTATGTGCACAATATTGATCCAGCCCTAATACATATCGGTGACATCCAAATTCGTTACTACGGATTAATGT
>JAGRAL010000165.1 GCA_020434605.1 Bdellovibrionales bacterium | reverse complement strand
AATTTAGAGCACAGTGTTTTTGCTACACTAAAATATTCAGGAAGTATGTCCTCGCCGCCTGCTGTCCCTGTATCAGTCCCCATTGGACCAACACCATTCGTACCCATCCCAAGAATACTAGGATTACCTGCACCATTTATAGCTTGATCTGACGCCCCTGGAGCGCAGTTCTGGTAAGATGTCATTAGCATTAAAGTTGTTATAACTAAGACAAGGATTCTCATACTGATACTATCGGACTTAAGTCACAAAAACTTAAAACCAAAGTATTAAAAAACTATTAATTATATAGCCATGTTTATAGGCTTTATATGTGTCCAAAACTAATACACCCCCCCTTTCTATTTTTAAGCATTTTGCATTCTTATTGAATGCAAAATAAACAAGTCACTTAGAGCGATTATCCACCCCATGGTTTGTTTTATGCTTTTTTTACTAAGTGACCATTAAGGGGGTTATATGAAACATTCTTTTAAAACAATCGGCCTATTTAGTTCAATGATTGGCTCTTTACTATTATTTAATAATTGTAGTGAAATGGACTCAGCTACTAGCTTTAAAGATACCTCAGGTATCAAAGCTCTTAGTACTGATGGTGGTAATGATTATGTAGCTGGAGGCGGTACACCAACCACTCCTGTAGGTCCCGGTGGCACTCCTGGCGGACCAACACCAACTCCCGTTCCGCCGCAAAATGATTTTGGCATCAACGAACCCAAAGCAGGTAATCCTATGTTTGCCTCAGATACTGCGCCTCCTAAGCCATGGTTATGGCATAACAATTGGTGGACAGGTACTGGTGAATGGAAGAGAACAGCGGCTACTAAAACTGTAGTTCCTTACAAAATGCCAATTGTTTATAATCAAGCTAAACGTTGTAGTCGATTTACGTTTGATGGTGTTGTGCATGACACAGGCTCTTATTTAATTACGCTTGGGCATACATCATTAGCAATCGCAGAAAATCCTTATAGCTATCCATCAGGAACTAGCGCACATAACCACTATGTTGCTTGGTATAGCTCACACCCAGGTGATATCAATCCACAAAACATACCTGCAAGTTGCCGTAGCCGCGGTTTAATGGGTGGTATAATGGTTACGTCGAGCCCTGCCTTTAAAGACCAAAATGGATTTTGTTATTTACAAGCAGGACGCCAGTATTACTTAAATATTAGTGTGGACGATCACTTTACTGGAGAGATCTCACCAGTGGCTCAGTCCTCTGCCGACTTAGCTGCTTCCACATATCACATCAGAAGAGAAGGTGGAACTAACTTTCAAGTAGACTGTAGTGATATGGGATCCATTGTAAACGCAACAAAAGTAAAAGTCTTAGATAACAATGGATTTTACAATCAAATCATCGGTGACACTCGTACCTGCGAACAATTATTTCCGGGAGAAACTTGTCAATAAGAACATACCCACCTTGTTAAAACATAAGGTGGGTATAAAAGATTTTTTATAGTCGTTTATTAGGGGGATTTATGAAACACATTATTTTTATTTTATCAGTACTTTGTATTCTTACGTATCAAAATTGTAGTGATCCAACTTTATCACACATTGAGAGCACAAAGGCCTCATGTAAAGACTTAAAAAATCTAAGAATTTTTGACTCGCAAAATTTAAACACTGAGGTTGGTGAACCCGGCATAAAAGACTTTGCGCTTTACTACCTGGATGACGACAGTACATGGAAGAGCTTCACTCCATCAGACTCTAGTAGCGTTTGGCCACCCGTTTGGTATAAAAATGGTGTAAAAGCTCTACCTACAGAATTATCAAACGACGGTGTTGTGTTTAGTACTC
>JAGRAL010000164.1 GCA_020434605.1 Bdellovibrionales bacterium | reverse complement strand
TATTAAAAAAACCCACTGAAGATTTTGTTTTAGCACTTCGAGAAAAACTTGGTAAAAAAATGCCTGAGTTTATGTTTGAACCTAAAAAATCCATCTTTAGAATTCACCGAGACACTAGATTTAGCGATAATAAAAAGCCCTACAAAAACAATATTGCATTTTTTGTAAGACCAAAACTATTTCAAAAAGGGGTGGATTCACCTGGTTTTTATTTTCATTTAGAGCCAAAAGAAGTTTTTATTGGCGGCGGACAGTACATTCCCAGCTCACAGGATCTGATGCGAATTCGCGAAAGAATAGAGAAAGATCCAAAGAGTTTAAAAAAAATATTGCAATCTAGTAGCTTTAAAAAGATGTATGGTGGACTTCCGGGAGAAAAACTAAAAAGAGCTCCCAAAGGTTTTTCGCCAGATCATCCCGATATCGAGCTTTTGCGATTAAAGCAATGGCACACTTCCAAAGAATTAGAAAAAGAAATTATTTTTACACCAGATTTAGTAGATGTTACGGCGGACGCTTTTATAAAAGTAAGTCCTTTGGTCTATTGGATTATGGATACTGTGAGATATAAGGCTTTTTTACTGGCGTGATTTTATATAGGCGTATTCAAATATTGCCCAAGCTCTTCTATGCCTTCCTCTTTACACTTATTAGTGATTACTTCTTTTTCATCCATAGACTTTTTGTAGTTTAAGTCATTTTTTGAGTTAGTATACTGACCGGCACTTGCCAATGATTTACCCATTCTTTGCCCCATAATCATTGCTAAGCCACCAGTAAAAATAACTCCCGTATTATTTTCTACTTTGGCTATCTTCGGATTGTCTTTTCTTTCAAAGTAATCAATGGCTTTTAATGACTTATAAATATTTAGTGCACTTCGAAAAAAATCTTGTCTTTGCGATTCAATCGATTCGGCACTTGTACATACCTCATCCATCGCTAAAGATACGCCCGTATTAGAGCATAAACTTTCTTTGTCTTTTTTGGATGGCGAGTACTTAGAAGACCCCATGATACAAATAGCATGCCGTTTTTTAGAAAAGTCTTCGCATAAATCTAAGGTAAAGTTAAGGCTGGCATCAAAACTTGTGCGATCTGATTGCAAGGCCGAGTGAACCACTAAATTTAAAAGCGCGTACGGAGTATATGGACTTAAATATTCGTGATCCTTACTGCTATATGCCGCTTTTGCTTTCTCGGCTACATCGTTTAAGCTAAAGTCTTTTGCGCCTTCTGAGTTTGCAACATTTTCTAGGATATAGCTGCGGTATTCTGTGGTGTGCATAGAAGACATTACTTTGGCTGTATAGCTAGATAGCCCGCAAAGATTCGCTTTTGCCGCACTATTTGCGTGAGCTAAATTAGAGATTAAAATAAGTAAAAACGTCCATTTCATCATACCGGCACTTTTAATTGCAAACATAATACCAGAGGGAGAAGTAACCTGTTTTATCTGAGACCTTAAGACCGACAAATCTTGTCAGTCTTAGGCTAATTAGGGCGTATCGCGTAGAGGGTATAGGGCCTGAACGGCTTCGATGTCATAGTCTTTTAGTTCAAAAATACTTTCGTAAGACATGATACTTTTTATGTCTGGATTAAATTGGTGAGCTAAACCAAGCATATGACCAAACTCATGAGCTACCACTCTCAAAAACTGTTTTTTATAGCTCTCTGGACTGTAGGTTTTAGCGTATTTATAAAGCTCATGTTTAAAAAGAAAAATGTCTGACTCGATCAACTCATTTAAACGGATTGTATATGTGGTACCAGCATTAATATGATCATATGCGGTCTTTACACCGTCTATCAAATAAATATTATGTGTATTCAAATCAGAAAACGGCGGGCAGCCAAGTGGTTTTCTTACTAATTGAATATCTAGCCTATTTTCTAAAGTTTTTTGCCAATGACCAATAGACTCTTCTACCCAGTCTGCATGCTCATTTAAATCTTTTCCACAAAGGTTCACTACCAGCGGTTTTGTTTGGTTCCAATTAACTGCTACATTTTTTCCTTGTAAGTAGTTGTAATTTCCAACTGTGTTTACCTTCGGAGGTTCTCTAGATGTGGTAAAATATTCGGCTACTAAAACCTTATCCCCGTCGGTATAAAAGTTATGAAAGTGTAATATACTTACTAAGGGTTTATCCTCTGAAACACTTAAATGAATGTAATCTTGATTTAAGACTAAGTAGTTTTTATTTGAATCAATAGCAACCAATCTAACGCCACCATCCTCTAACTCTTCAAAGATATAATAAAAATACTTTCCTTCTTTCTGTGTCTTTTTTCCTAATTTAAAATAATTTTTACCATTCATTGTTTTATAGGGGCTGTACTCTATTAAATTTTCTTCTTTACCATAAATGATCTCTTCAGGTCCCACAGGTTTAGTAGACGGGGTTTGCTTACTAACTGCTTTTTGATATTTTTCGATTTCGTTATACTGACTAATTACTACAGAGGTAGTAAGATAAAGTTTTTGACTCGTAAATACAGATGGATCAGCAATATAGTTGTTAAGATTTGTACCAAAAATAAATTGCGCAGGATCACCCTGCAAGTAGGTTTTAGCAGGCGCACTCGTCTCTGCTTCACTTTCTTCTCTAGTTGTGCAGCCCCATAAAACCAACGAGCCAATCAAAAAATGAATCAATATTATAAAACGTAGCATTACCTAAATCCCTAATGTTAAAAAAACCCACTCAGGGGCAGTGGGCGAAAAGGAGAGAAAAACGTACCTGGCATACATCCTATATGCTCTAGGCACTCCATAAAGCAAGATGAGTGCCTACCTAAGTATCTGATTTGTTGTGTAAAATTTAGTGAAGGGTGCCAGTTTATGGCAACCTAGGTGTCAGGGTGCCACAAAATGTATATCACTAAGCCATGGCTCTTTATTTGAACTATCCTTTAAAAGTAAGTAACCAACGGCTGTAAACGAGCCACGAAATTGAAGGACTTTTCGATTTCGATCTAGATATTCAATTTCCATAAATGGGCTTAGTTGGTTTACTTCTAGCCAACGATTAAACATGTCTGGCTCACCTTTAAATGTAAGTTCATAGAGCATCCTATCGTTTTGCAACCACTGGTTTAATTTTCTAGTGATTTCTGCATAAAGCCCGTGAAGCTTCTTTTGGTATTCTTGTATGGGCTTCATCTCTACCCCACGACTTGCCGTCATATCAAAAACAGAAATCATCGGATAGTGGTCTGAAATATTCTCAGACCTTAAGTCATAAGTAGTTGGGTACGGAAAAATATTTCCGGATGCATCTTGATATAATTTTATCTCTCCGTCGTGCGCTTTATATCTATATATATAAGCCATGCGTAAATGCGAAAGTAATGATGCACTTAACAAGTGTGCATCCAGCTGCGTTGCCTCAGTAAATATGCCTGAGTGAAATGTCTGTGTAGCCCTACTACCTCTATTCGTCGCACCCACTGCATAATCTAGCGGATCCTGCAGCTCTGCCTTTAGCTTCATAGCTTCTGGTCTTACATTTACATCCGCATTATAATCTCCAGCGATCATCAGTTTAACATCAGGGTATTGCGCCTCTAACTCATGTTTTAGGTTTAATACACTTGTCACTTCTTCTCGTTTTACTTGAGAAAATCTATTTTCTCCCTCTGTATTTCTGTACGCTTTTAAGTGTACCCCCACTACAATCATATCTGGAGGTACGGATCGATTCGCTTTCTCTCCATTATATCTTTGACGAAGCTTAATATAAGGTAATCCTCGGTGCATTTTAACAGTTTTTGCCTTTACATCAGGTACTACGAGTTGTGCGTCTACATCTAAGCTAGCTCTAACCATAAACACGGTATGAATACCCGAACTATCTGTTGGAGTGTTAACTATATGTACGTATTCATGGTTTGGATCTAATGCCTTTGTTGAGTGTAGACCTATTACTTCTTGTAAAACTAAAATATCAGGTTTTTCCTCATTAATGATTCTTACCAGTTCTTTTATTTTTTCAGACGACTTGGGAACAATACTGTACTTGCGAGCATTACTATCTTCTTGAACGACATAGGATTTATCTGTGTGTGGTCTTAGGACAAAAAATCTTTCCGCATTTAAGCTCATGACTTTTAAATCTGTTTTCTCAATGAATTTTGTAGAAAGAGTTTTTGGATTTGCAAATAAATCTATACATTGCAGATCTGCGTTTGCTGCTCCTGCTGTTACCAGCAGGAGCATGGTTAGTATTAACCCCTTAATACCCAAGCTTGCCCCCCAAGCGACTTTGTTCCCCGATTGAGTTCTTATAGGATCAGTAACAATAGTTATGCAAGCCTGTTTGAAAGTCTCATGAGACCCTAATGCTTTTTCATAAAAAGTAGTCTGTTTATGAAGTTTTTATAGTGTAGAATTGGTTTTACTGCCCACTAAGGCTGCAAGCTGCCGTCATGGTCTCGGATGTTTGTAAATACAAATTACTCATCGGAGCCAGTTGCGATTGGGAAATCCTTAGAACAATAGATGGTACGAGTCCGCCCTGATCTTCTAAAAAGTACATTTTATATAAATAGCGGTTATGTACTGCCACCAGCTTAAAACTCTCTTCAAACTCATCTTCTCCATTAAGAGAAATCATTAACTTTGCTTCACCTGTCGAAAAATCAATATCACCTTTTGCAGAAAAAGTTTTTCCGTTAGAAGTAGAGTATGGACTGCAATGAAGACTACTAACATCTGCCATTGCTAAAGATAAAAGTAAAAATAAGTTTACCATGGTAGTAACTCCCCGTTCATATGCCAGAACGTGCCACTGATGTTAGGACTCAACTTATCAATTTGTTGTAAAAGTCCACTTGCAGATTCTTCTGGTACAACATCACCACGAAATCCTGTCATTCGAGTTTTTACAAAGCCTGGGTGCAATACCATTACTGAAATGTTTCTAGGCTTTAAATCTATCGCGAGTGATTTAACTCCTGCGTTTAATGCAGCTTTTGACATGCGGTAACCGTAGTAAGCACCCGAGGTATTGTCTGCAATAGAGCCCATTCTTGAAGTAATAAATGCAAGCTTTGCTCCATCAGCTAGTTTAGGAATTAAGAGTGAGGTAAACTCAAGAGGTGCTACAGCATTTACTTGAAATTGTTTTAGTAACGATTCTGTACTTAAATCTTCAATATTGTCCTCTAAAAATACGCCGGCATTTTGAATGACTTTTTGAAGAGGCTCACGAATTTGCAATATGGCTTTTTGTAAAGACGCTCGGTCCGTTAAATCAATACCATCGATCACCTGATCTGCCACCAACCTAATTTCATCAGAATACGTTCTGCAAATCGCAATGATCTTTTCACCCCGAGCCTTTGATTGCTTTGCTAATTCTAAGCCAATGCCTCGGTTACATCCCGTGATTAGTGTCGCCATATATGTCTCCTAGTTGCCTTACTTAATTACTTATGTGTTCGACACACTATACACTTAAATTTTAGTAATAGGAAATAGTTGTAGGTTTAACTGATACACTCTATCTCCTTTGCCCTCTTTACGATTTACAGCTACATCTTTGTGCACGCGCTTTCGTAAATGTCTTAACTCAAACTTAAGTTTTTCAAATTCTTCTTTTGTTAAGCTTAGAGTAAGAGCACCAAACTCTCTTTCTGTAGGATCATCATGATATAGGGAGTCCATACCTACTTGAATGAGTTCAGATTGCAATTTTTTAACAAGTTGAACAGGTATATCATCACGAGTCTTTGTGACATCTCTAGTTTTTCGGATTTCACCCGTAAGAGGGTCTTTTTCTAGCTCACCCGACTCTAATAGTTTTTGTAATGCCTCTTTTACTTCCGCAGGCTTTACATTTCCTCTTAAAAGTTGATGTAAAGAATCAGATTCAAGGTCAGCTCCCTTTAAATCTGCCATTTCATACACCACCCAAGTGATCCAAGAAGGAATATTTTCCCAAATCTCTTGTTTGATTTCGCCAGATTGGATTTTTTTCTTTACCCGCATCTCTGCTAGTTCACGCAAGAATAAATTTCTTTCTTCATTTTTAGTGGCTTGGCCAAACTTAACCATCACAACAAACTCTTGCGTTTGTTCTTTATCTAAGCCAAGAGCCTTTGCAAACTTGATCGCCATTTCATCTGACAAATTTCTTTTAGACTCGATCACTAGTTTTAAGTAGTTTGGTGACTTTATATCTGCGCGTGCCGAAAAAACGGTATAACTATAGGATCTCTCAGTCTTTCTTTTGTACTGATAAAAATCTTTTAAATAAATTCTATAGTCCGCATAGTCTGAAAGACTAGGACTGGTGACCAACTTGGTCTCATACGAAATCACATCCATGTTTCGAATCCCCCTATCTAAAGTATTTCTAAAAGATACTGCTTTCTCAAGATAAAAACTGGCCCAAAGTTTGGGCATATTAAATGGTGGTGCTTAATTCTTAGATATTCAGGCAGAAGAGGTACAAAAAATGAAATTTAATAAAAAGTTATCCGCAATGTCCACATCCTTATCCACATTTTTAGCTTGTTCATACAATAGCTATTAATATTAATACTTTAAGGTAATTATCTTTTTAGATGTGTTCCCTAAAAGTGCCCTATTTTTAATGCCAATATGCTTAAGTTTTACAAACTTACGCATAAATAATGCGTGATGAATTGAAGAGCATCCTCTTTTTACATCACAATCTGTGATCAAAATCTGAGAACAAAAGATCTAAAAAGACTAATTTCTAATCGTTCTCAATAAGATTTCAACAAATGACATTCTGATGACATTTCATTTCAGAAACTTTGATACAAAATAGCTGGGATGAAACATACTTATTTTGCATTAGCCTCTTACCACATTAAGGACTTTGGTGTTCAAGGCCTTACCCATATTGCTTTGCCCGAGAAGCGACTTTTTGAACAATTAAAAGAAAAGTTAAACGTAAGTGGCGTTAAGGGTTTGTTTTATATTCAAACTTGCAACCGAATCGAATATTTATATTCAATCACTAGCGATACAAAGCTTGAAGAAAGCTTTGATCTTTTATTTCCGCACATTACAAAGCGCTTTTACACTGACGAAAAAGAAATCATAGATCATTTATTATCTGTTTGTTTGTCTAAAGACTCTTTGGTCTTTGGCGAAAATCAAATTCTGGGTCAGTTTAAAAAAGCTTTTTTAGATGCAGACACAAATGGTTTATTAAACAGAGATTTACATCATTTATTAAAGTTAGTTTTACAAGAAGCAAAACGCATTCGTTCACAATCTAATTTTAGACACTTTCCTACGTCAATGTCTGCACTTGCTGCTAAAAGAATTCAGCATATCGCTAAAACCAATGCCAGTATCTTGTTTGTAGGAGCCGGAGAAACTAACGAGCTTGTTGCAAGACATTTACTAAAAAAAGATTATCGCAATTTTTATTGGCTCAACCGTACAGAGTCAAAAGCGGCGGCTATGGCTAAAGCAACAGCGGGATCTAGTTTATCTTGGTCGCAGCTATTACAGCAAAACAACCAGTTTGATGTTGTTATCACTGCTACAAGTGCTGGGGAAATTTTATTTGAGCAAAGCATGCTAGAAAAGCTAGGAGTAAAGGTTGCGATCGATTTGTCAGTACCTGCAAACATCAATACTAGCGGCTCAGCGGCATTTTTGTTTTACAACGTCGAAAACTTTAAGGCTGACTTAAGAAGCGTTTCGGCAGAGAGCCAAATCTTTTTACAAGATTTAAATCAAAAGATTATAGATAGTACAGATACCATTCAGCAACAACTGCAATTAGATAGACTTTCACCACTCTTAGCTAAATACCACCAAAGCCAACAAGAAATTTTTGAAAAGCATAGGCAAGAGCTTGAAATTAGTTTAGCAGGCACAGCTGACAAAGATAAAATCATGACTTGGTTTGAAAAAACGTTTAAAGAACTTAGCCATCAAAACCTTGTAGAAATAAAAAAAGCAATCTCTTATGTCCGTTCTTAAAATTGGCACTCGCGGAAGTGATTTAGCCCTTTACCAAGCCAACTTAGTTAAAAATAGTATCGAACAACTTGGCTACCCATGTGAAATAGTGATTATTAAAACTTCTGGCGATATTGATCAAAGAGATTTTAAAGCTATTGCAGGTGACGGATTTTTTACCAAAGAAATCGAAAGACAACTTTTAGCTGCTGACATTGATATTGCTGTTCACTCTTGTAAAGACCTTCCGTCTTTAACCCACCGTGATTTGCCTTGGGTTGCTTACTCTGAAAGAGAAGAGGCTTGTGATATTTTATTATCCAAAACAGATGCAGCGATTAAAACCATTGGGACTTCATCACCTCGCAGAAAATTTCAACTGCAATCCCAATTTCCAAACGCTGAAATTTTACCCCTGAGAGGAAACGTTCCCACTCGTGTAAAAAAATTAATAGATGGAAACTATGATGCCATCGTATTAGCGAAAGCTGGGTTTAAAAGACTACAACTAGAATTGCCTGAGGGGTATCAATCAAAGGATCTTGATTTTGTAACTTCACCTTGTCAGGGTATTCTTGCGGTACAATCACACCAAAAACACTTTTGGCTTTTAGAAAAAATAGCTAATCCAGAGCTTAGCTTACTTGCCTATGGAGAAAAAGAAGTCTTGCGATTACTTGGTGGTGGCTGCCACTTAGCCGTGGGAATCGATTTAAAAAAATTAAAATTTTCATTTTATGAAAATGGCAAGTCATACGAGGTTAGCTCATCGACTGATGTTTATGATTTTTATACAGAAATCTTATCTACTCTTAGCGATAATCACACCTCTCCAAGGGTGATTTTGACTCATACTCTTTCTCACCAATTAAAAGTGGCCAAGCTGTTTAAAAAAAATGGCTTAGGTGTTACACCTTGGCCATTAATGGATGTTCAATCTGTTTTGTTACCCAAAGATTTGGATACCAGTAAATTAAAGCCTAATCTTGTATTTACCAGTCAGCACGCCGTTAAAATATACTTTATGGAGCTACTGTCTACCTATGGTAACCTTGATGCTTTACAAAAAAAATCAATCTATACGATCGGGAAAGCTACAAGAAAAGCAATAGAAAGCTTTGGACTATCTGTTACTGCAGATTCAAAAACCGCTGACTCAACCACACTGGCAAATACTCTGAAGGAATTACAAGACTCGATCACCTATATAGGTAACAAAGACTCTGCTTTTAGAGAGAAATTAAAGACAGATTTTATCGAAATCTATCAAACCATACCAACCAGTCCGTTTTGGCGCGGGTGGCAACCCGCAGCAGGAAGCAGCATTGTTTTCTGTAGCCCTAGCACAGTGAAAGTAGCTGTATAATTGCTTTCCCTTTCTGCTCTAAAAGAGTTAAAAGTATATGCATTCGGGCCCACAACCAC
>JAGRAL010000163.1 GCA_020434605.1 Bdellovibrionales bacterium | reverse complement strand
TAAGACCTTGGTATATCTTATATGCCTCTGACTCATTAGAATGAGCAAAGACTTCTCCGTTTTTTCCAACAACGTAGGATGTGATTTCTTCGTATTCAGGAAGGGCACTACTTAAAGTTGTTTGCCTAATATCGGCTCTAAACAGCCACTCCTGCTGATCTTTTGTTGTGGTCACAAATACCACACTGATAATTGGTCTTTTTAAATGTTTGGCTGCATTAATTAAAGTAATTTCTTTGGTTGTGCCACTGGTAACCTCAAGTATTTCTTTTAGAGGTAATGCTTCGAGTTGGGATTTGTCTAAGTCATACTCGCTAAGAGAGGTATCCACTACACTAGAAAAATAAAGCTCTACTTTATCTGACTTTGGTCGTTTGTAGATGTAAAAGGATAAGAAGTTATCAAAGCCGGATAAAATTCTATGCACAGTAGCTTGCGTTTGATCTGATTTGTAGCCACCGTCATTTACTACCTGCGCCATTAATTTCATCTTAGACGCTATGTCTTCCATACTGTTTTTGATTTTAATGCTCGAATTAAAAACAGAGTCTTTATTGTTAACCTGTATACGGTTAATGGACTCTTCAAGGTAAAGGTCACTAGCAATATAAACTACAGAGCCAATGGCAATAACAATAATAGCTGTTACAACCAGTAGCAATTTGGAGGTAATCCCTAGCTGATATCCTAGTTTCATACCTTTAGATCGGCCCTTAAAGCCCTAGACTTAAATCGATAGCGATGAACTAGACCTCTGATTGAAGTCGTCATGAATTTTACGTAAACTAAATATACAAAATGAAGAACTTTCTTATATTATTTCCAGTACTTACTATTTTAACTTGGGCAAGCTATACCCTGTGGGAAGACTTTGATAAAAAGGCACCTGAAGAGAGTAACCAAGAGAAGACCACTGTAGGCTATATCGCAGGCGCAGCAAACACTGTAAAAAGAAAAACCGAATCTGATCCACTTTGGTACAATCTATCTGATAGAGAATATGTATTTAACAAAGATATAATTAAAACCGGCGTTGATAGTTCGACTACAATCATTTTAAACGATAAAACTACTATTAGTTTAGATGAAAACTCTTTAGTTGCTTTAGAAAAAACAAATTCAAGCTTTCAAATTGATTTAAAACTGGGTGATTTTTCAACCAAAAATACTTCTGACGATTTGATTTTAAAAGTTAAAGACACTGTCATTAAAGGGAACCAAGCAGACCTATTTATCTCAACAGATCTAAATAATAACACGCAAGTACAAGTACAAAAAGGGAATGCGGTAATAACAGATAAAAACAATCAGCAAATTCAAATTGATCGTAACAAACTTTTAGAGATCAATGCCAATGGTAAAGTAAAGTCCCTACAAACTGTTGTGCTACTTAGTTCACCCGAAAACAATGTCAGACTAAAAGACCCTAGGCTGCAAGTCACCTACCCCTTTACTTGGGCAGTATTAGTAGACGACGTTAAACAAGAAATCTTAGAAATTTCATCTAAGGAAGATTTTAACGACCTTGTTACAAAAAAAGTAGCTGGTCACCAAGGAGCTGAAGGTAGTATCCAGCAAGGATTGAACTTTTGGCGCGTCAGTTGGAACCGATTTGATCCTGATTCTAAAAAAATAAAACTTTTTCATTCTACCACAAGAAAAATATACTTAGAAGGAGACGATAGAATTCGCCTTCAAAACCCAAAAGATCAAACTGAGTTTCAATTTTTACCCGGTGAACAAAACCTTATTTTTGACTGGGACACAAAGGAAAGTGCTGATCACTTTTTAGTAGAAATATCAAGCACGCCAAACTTTAAATCTTTAGCAAAGACGGAAACCTCTAAAGCAAAATCCATTTCTATCAAAGATTTAAATTCTGGGGGTTACTATTGGAGAGTTAGAGCCTTTGATCAGAGTAATACTTTACAGGGTTTAAGCCAAACAAGAGCATTTTCAATCAAAAACATACTACCTAGCTTTCCGGAATTGATTAGCCCCTCCTCACAAGTGGTTTGGTCATTAAATGAACCTCTACAACTAGAGTGGAAACCATACTCTAAAGCCAATACCTATACGCTTACCATCGCAAAAGATTTAAGTTTCAAAAACATAGCCTATACACAAAAAACAAACGAAACAAAACTATCTTGGCCGTGGAGCATTGAAGGCAAATACTATTGGCAAGTAACTGCTTACAACAATGATTT
>JAGRAL010000162.1 GCA_020434605.1 Bdellovibrionales bacterium | reverse complement strand
CCAGTTGAAACCTGACAAACACTTAATTTATCAGCGTCAGGATGCTGTTTTTTTTCTACGATCACGCCAACAACGACTTGTTGAAATTGTTTAGACTGATTTTCAATACCTTCAACTTCAAGCCCAGCACTAGTCAAAATGGCTGACAGGTCTTGCGGTTTTTGAAAAAACTCACTGACATCTACAAACTCATTGATCCATTTTAAAGAAACTTTCATCGGAACTGCTCCAAAAACCTGGTGTCATTGTCAGAAAACAATCTGATATCGTTGATACCGTATTTTCCCATAGCTAAACGTTCTATTCCAAAACCAAAGGCATAGCCCTGCCAATCTTTTGAAGACACTCCTGCTTGCTCAAATACATTTGGATGAACAAGTCCACAACCACCGACTTCGATCCAACCGGTGTGAGAGCATAGCCTGCAACCTTTTCCACTACAGCCTGGGCAAGTACAATCTACTTCTGCTGATGGCTCGGTGAAAGGAAAAAAACTAGGACGAAATCTAGTTTGCACTTGTGAACCAAAAAACTCTTTATTAAAAAAAGAAAGCACACCTTTTAAGTCTGCCATAGATACTTTTTTATCTACTAACATTCCTTCCATCTGATGAAACATCGGAGAGTGAGTAGCATCAGCATCTACTCTAAATACTGCTCCAGGCCCAAGGACACGAAGGGGCAAAGTTTCTTTTTCTAGAGAGTGAATTTGAATGGGGCTTGTTTGTGTTCTTAATACATAGTTAGTGTCTATGTAAAAGGTGTCTTGCATATCTCTAGCAGGGTGATCTTTAGGAATATTTAATGCTTCAAAATTATATTTATCTAACTCAATCATTGGGCCAGTACGAACACTAAAACCGATTTTAGAAAAGATCGATACCATTTGGTCGATGACCATTTGGATAGGATGCTTACTTCCCACATTGATTTGCGGTCCTGGAAGACTCATGTCTACTCGTTCGGATTCAATTTGTAGGGTTAACTCTTTTGCTCCCAGACTCTCTTCAACACTTGTGTATAGCTTTTCAAGATGGGCTTTAACTACATTTACTCTCTTACCAAACTCAGGTCGCTCTTCTTTTGATAAACTGCCCACATCTCTCATAATCAGGGAAAGAGATCCTTGCTTCCCCAGATATTTTACTTTTAAATCATAAAGCTCTTTAGAGGTTTTGGCCGTATTGAAGTCTGCTTCAGCTTGCTCTTGTATTTGTTTTAGTTTTTCGTCTAACATCCCTTAAATATTAAGGATTTTACTGCTTTTAGCAAGTATTACTAAGAGATCAGACTGTTTGCGTAATTCCCAGGGCGCCTTAAAAATTGAATAAGTTCTAAACACACCATAAATAGATTGCACAAAATTTAAATAGCGTTGCTCATTAAAATCTCTAGATTTATTACATAGCAAACAAATTATAACCCCCCCCACGGAGTTTTTGTATGAAATACTTATTTTCCCTATTGGCAGTACTTGCCATATCAAATATGGCTTTAGCAGCTAATACCGCTTCTGAGCCAAAAGAAACCAACACAGCTATCACCATAGCTAAAGTAAAAGCTGCAAGTGCTAAGGCATCTGCTGCTAGCGCTGTTTACGCAGAGTTACTTTTAAAACGAGCGATTGTTTACTCTATCGAGTTAAACGAGCAAGTAAATCGCGAGTTAGGATTAAACAACTTACAACCTCGCGAAATCGCAATCCCAGCTGCTTTTGGTGTAGCTGTTGCTGATGCAGGCCTGGCTGTTGGATCTTGGAAAGTACTAAACGCCCTTACTCCTAGCACTAGCACAAAATCATGGGTGCAAGCTCACCAAGCTCTTGAAAGACAAGCTCGCACAATTGCGAAAGCTTTAAGACGCGCAGAAAGACTAAATAATGGATCGCCAAGAACTACAGAAATCGTAGAAAACCTAGTAGTTCGTGATTACGGCGCAAAGTTAGCAGTTAGATCACACCTTGCTACTCGCCCATCATTTCGTGCGATTGGCCGTGGTATACGTCACGGTGGCAGACTACTAATTCTTACTGCCGGCCTTGGTGTTGTAACTTGGGCTACAAGTGATGCATACATATTACAACTAAGTGATGACGGTGCCGAGTTAAAAAACAAGCTAAACCAAGACATTGCTAAACTAGAAAGAGCTTTTGATGCAACAATCACTGAAGATGAAGTAAAGGCTGTTACTATAGAAGTACAAGTGCCTGAAACTGCAGTAAGCCCAGCAGTTAACGAAGACGCTGCTAAGGCAGTTGAAACTCAGTTAGACGAACAAGCGACAAAAGATGTAGAAGCTCGTATGCAAGAGTTTTTAGATGCGGTAAACGCATACGAACAAGAATCTGCAAACGGTTTTGAATAGAGCATCTAAAAAGGGGTCTTAAGGCCCCTTTTTTATATCTAATCCCTCTCTGATCTGAACAATTTTTTTACAGCTTTATAGAGTCTACACCACTCCGACATTCCCATAGAATATGCTATCTATTTACTATATAATCGCCACATGCTTAAGCTTAGTGTTTTTTTCTTATACCTAATCGGGTTAAACGCCACTGCACAAGAGATGTTATTTAACCAAGAGGTCGTAGATGCCGAACAGCAAATCGAAGAGATTGGAAATCAAGAGGCTATCGATCGCCTTAAAGCTTATAAAGAAACCGTAGAAAAAGAAGCCTATAAAACCACATTACAATTATGCGAAGGTTACCGAAGAGCAGCTGGCATGGGGCCACACCCCTATCACGGCAGATATATGTTTAGCCTTGATGAGGCAGGTGCAGCCTGGGGTAAAGTTATTGCTGAAGGCACTATGCATTCGTTTAGTGCGATCGGTGGATTAAAAGCTGACTATATCGAAATAGCTAATGTCGGATTTTTTGACTTTGAGAGTTGGTTCAATTCAATGTACACAAAATTTTTAATCAACTCAGATGGCTTTTTAAAAGGAGCTGTGCACTGCCTAAACAGCGTATCTAAAACGGATATCAATCAATTAGCCGCAGCGATTGTTATTGCCGATCAAGAGTCAACTCTAGCTACCGAAATTGGTATCACACTAAGCGGTGGTAAGGTTATCGGGGTCTTAGGCAAGGTCATTAAAAACAGTCGTTGGTATGTTGGGATTGGACGTTTTTTTGGATCTAAAATTCCGACACGCCTTAGAGCTCCACTTTTTTATACTAGCGTTGGGTCTTTAGGATTGGGACTTGGAACTTTTTTGTACACAAAAGTCCAAGCAAAGTTCATTGTGCAAACCAAAAAAGATGAAATTCTATCTGTGATTGAATCAGAAAATAGTGCGGCTTTAGATATGCAACTTTTATTAAATGCCTTTGATTTATTACAAGCAGCCAACGAAAAAGAGCTGATAGCCACCAACTTGATACCTGAGTCGAAAACCTTCATATACAAAGACTTTAGCTCTTATATGAATGAAAATTTTGATCCAAAGACTGAGGTAAGAATGCTTTTAGACTTAAAAGAATACCGTAAAAATAATCCATCTATTAGCTTAGAAGAAATGCCGGTCTACTACCTAATGATCGAAATCGTCTTTCAGCAAAAACAAGAGCTAAGAAATTTACAGTAACGCTCTATAATTGGAACCAGATGATGTCAGATAAACAAAGCTTAAGCCGAAGAGATAAAGTATTTTTATTATTAGGTGGTATTTTTATCACGAACGCAATCGTGGCTGAACTTATAGGTGGTAAGCTATTTGCCTTTGGCCCATTTGTAATGAGTATGGGTATCTTACCTTGGCCTGTGGTTTTCTTAACTACAGATCTTATCAATGAGCACTACGGAAAAGATGGGGTAAAGTTTCTTACCTTTTCAGCTGTGGGCTTAATCGCTTTTACATTTATGATTCTATTTTTGGCTCTTCAAATTCCTGCTGTCAACTTTTCTCCGGTAGATGATCACTCTTTTCAAGTTGTCTTTGGGCAATCAAACTGGATTATCATAGGAAGTATTACTGCCTTTTTATTTTCACAACTTTTGGACGTGGCAATATTTTGGTTTTTTAAAACTAGGACAGGAAATAAAAAACTATGGCTTCGTGCGACCGGCTCTACAGCAATCTCACAATTGATAGACACTTTTATTGTTGGTGGCATCGCATTTTGGCTTCCAGGCAAGATCACTACCGCCAATTATATAAGCCTATCCTTTACTAACTACACCTATAAACTGGGCATTGCTGTTGCCCTTACGCCCTTAATCTATTTAGGCCACTACTTAGCAACAAGATACCTCCGTAAAAAATAAAAGGGCTGCATACGCAACCCTTTTACTCTGCAAATGTAATTTTAAATTACAGATTGATTCCAACCGCAGCAAAAGCTTTTTTAACATCATCTTGGTTGTATTTAAGTTGACCAGCAGCATCCATCACACCTTTTGCACCATCAGCAAAAGTAGTTTTAGGAGTCCAGAACTTTTGGTTAGCAAGTACAAATATATCAAATGCTTTCTTTGTATCCCAACCGTTCGAAGTAGCAATCAAGTGAAATGCTTTGTTGTAAATACCGCTACTGTGATGCACGTCTGTACATACGCTAGCACAAAACTCATTTCTTAAGATTGTACATAGCATACAAATTGTATCGTTAGTCCATACGAACTTTGATACGTTATCAATAGACTTACCATCTTTAGTTGGATCAGCCATAAAACGTAGAGCTTCTAAGTTCTTAGCCACTTCACCACCAACTAGGAAGTCATTTTTTCCTCTAGCAAAGTACTCAGCCGCTTCACCTGCGATATCAGAGAAAGCTTCATTGATACCACCAGATTGGTTAGCGTACTCAAGACCAGAGTTAAACTCTGTAAAACCGTGACTCACTTCGTGAGCTGTAACATCAAGAACAACTAGTGGGTAAAATAAATCTTTACCATCCCCAAAAGTCATTTGCTTACCATCCCAAAACGCGTTTTCAAACTCTTTTGCGTAGTGAACACGTAAAGTTAAGCTAGTTTTAAGTGGGTTAACGCCGTACCAAGTTTGATACATGTTAAACACCGTTGTACCAAAAAAGTGAGCATCATTTAATGGCGAGTAAGCACCATTGATTTCTCTATCAGTGTTTTCGCTACAAGTAAATGTATGCGGAGTAGTGTTTAATCCTGAATCCCCGTTTGGATTTCCAGAACCTTCATTTTTTAAGTCAATCGTAGCTACATTTGTAGACTTAAGCTGACATTGGTTACCATTAGCAGTTGCATCTAAAGCTGGGAAATCAACACCGTAGTGATATTTTCCAGTCTTTAAGTTACCGCCTGGGCCAGTAGCATCGTGATTAGCTAAAATATTTCTAGCTTGTAAAATTTTAGCAGTTTTTGCATCAATGTAAAACTCACCTCTAAATGGGTTACCTGGAGTTTTAGTATCTGCTAAAAAGCTAACTCTGTATGCAAGCTTTGCAACATTAGAGTCATCAATAAAGATAACTTTAACTGCATTCATGTTATCAAAAATCCACTCAGAACTTCTGATATTCTTTTTCATGAAATCAGCCTTAGCAAATGCGATGGCTTCAACAGATGTTAACTTTGCTGTAACATCTTGAACATCTTGGCTGATACCACTAACAACATAACCGTGACGATTCATTACTGAACCAAAGCTGTCCGTAGATACTACTGCCTGGTATCCCCATACCGGCACACCTTTGAACATTTGTTGGCTCTTCGTATATGAAGATCCGTCTTTTAAATTCTCACTCTTGATAACACTAAATGTAGAATCAGCAGCTAGCGAATAAACGGCATCTGTTGATAAACTCTTTAGCTTAACTTGAGCAAGTGATACAACCTCGGCAGCTTGTGCCTGGCTCATAACAGTGCATGCAAGCACTATATATAATAGACTGGTGATTTTTTTCCCCTGCATTCGCGACCTCCCTGTTCTGCGAAACTATTAGTAACGTCTAAATGAAAGACATCGTAGTAAATCGTACATACAAAAAAAGCGAATTAACAAACTAATTCATGAAATGAGATTCTTAACGCAGTGCTTGGAAAAATATATGAACTATTACTTTATGTCTGTAATATCCATTTTATGCTGGCCAGAAAGAACTAAATGGGTAATGAGGCCCGCATAAATAATTATGTAATAGAACACGCGAAATTTTTCGGGGACATAATTATGCATATAAATAACAGCAGGGCTCACAAGAAGTGGTACTAAAAGTATCAACATAAAGTTTCTTTGATGAGCTTCGTTACTGTGAGCCCTTAATTTTGACTGGCAATGCGGGCAAACAAATGTAACACCTTCTTTATCAGCCTCGATGCGGCGATTAGCACTGAATAAAAATAAGGGTAATTTTTTTTGACAAGATGGACAGTTTTTACGCTTCATTACCCTTTAAATCTAACAAATCACACAAGGGGTCAAGAAAAGAAAACTTGTAAACAAAAATACTAAGCGAGATACTTTTTTAACGAGGTATGTATGCAGGAATTACGCAATCTTTTAGATAAACTTTGGACCGATTACACTAGTTTAAATCCATCCGCAAAAAAGATTCATAGTTTATTTTTAGAGCGCGGAGACACTGTGTTTAATGACCACATTGCATTTAGAACCTACGAAGGCAAAGTTGGCATTGATACCTTTGCAAAGCCTTTTGTCAAAGCTGGCTATAAAGCCATGGGCGAATATGAGTTTGTACAAAAAAAATTATTTGCAAAACATTACGAGCATGAAAACAAGGAACTGCCTAAAATCTTTATCAGTGAGTTAAAGTGGTCTGAGTTCTCACCTTTCTTAAAAACACAAACTGAGACTATTTTATCCCAAATTAAAGATCATAATATAGATGACTTTAACTTTTCGGTTTCAGGCAGGCTTTGGAACATGAAGCACTCTGACTACCTACGCCTTGCTGACGAAAGTGAATATGCTGGCTGGCTTTCTGCTTTTGGATTTAGGGCTAACCACTTTACAGTAGATGTTAACAGACTTAAATCTTTTAAAGCC
>JAGRAL010000161.1 GCA_020434605.1 Bdellovibrionales bacterium | reverse complement strand
GTTCCTTTTCCGGGTCACACTGCATAAAAGACCTAGCAATTTTTTTATTTTTTGAATTGATATTCCAATAGAATCATCGTGTCACTATCTAAGCCTACTCTTGTTCCAATAATATCAAAATCGTTCTGTAGATAAAAATAAATCGCTGGCTTAAATCTGTTTCTGGTTTCTAATTGTATTTTCTTTGCCTTGGTTTTCTTTGTATGTCTCATTAGCGCTCTCAATAGCCTCTTGCCTGCGCCACACTGACGAAACTTTTTATCTACTGCAAACCATGTACAATAGACCGTAGTCTTCTTGTTTTTGGACTGTATGTACCCGATGACCTTATTTCCTGATACTGCCACCCATGTTGTATGGCTAGTAAAAGAGTCTTGAAAACTTTCCTTTGTCTGACCAATGCATGAAAATGCCTTATTATGAATTTTTCCTACAACTTCATAATCCTGTTCTTTTATTTTTCTAACCTTAATTTTCATATATTCTTTCTTTACTGTCAGCGAAGCTCTGCGTTAACTTATAAAGAATGCCTAATCTCCGGATTCTCTAAACTTTATTTAATGAGATAGTGTAGCCTCTAAAGCTTCAATCAATTTCTCTTCGTCTCCAAGCATACCTTCAAGATTTACTACTTCTACAGCAATATGATTCGTTTTTAATTTCGACTCTAAATCCTTTGTATGTAGGGCTCCAATGATGATGACACTAGACTCATGAGTCGTCTTTGCCACTTTTAAAAGTGAATCATTTCTCTTTTTAATATAATTTTTAAACTCATTTAAACTTTCTTTTAAAGCTTTATTTAATGAGAAGATGGTATCCTTCTCAGTGGTAGTTTTTGGCAAATGTAAAACTTCTTTAATGATCTCTAGGTAGTCCGCTTTTTTATCAGGTTGATTTTTATAATCTTCAAGCCTTGCCTTAAAACCAAACAGACCTCTGATATCGGAGTACGCCAATTGATTCTTTTTGATCAAATCAAGGTTATCTCCGCAAAGAACCCTAACTTTATCACGATACTTTGCTTCTATCTTTAAGCCTATATGAGTCATAATAGGTTTCATCTTTTCACTAGGTAACGCCTCTATATCTGAAAGAGCCCAACCATTAAAATTTTCTTTATAACCATGCGTGATCTCACCCTCACATCCTTCAACAATTATGGTTTTAATTTTTCCAGCATCTATCAGTGATATTAGTTTATCATAAATAGCTAATTGGTTTTTTTCTTGTGGTAGATGCTCAGAGCTTGTTTTGGTATTAACCCCAGGAGACAAATGCCATTGTGGAATCAATAGCACGCTAGGTTGAGTCTCTTTAGCCAGCGAGACTAAAGAGATAGAAAGTATAATAAAAAAGCTTATGCTAACTTTCATTTTAAGTTTCGGTATAAGCAGGACCGCCGCCACCTTCAGGTGTTGTCCAAGTGATATTGTCAAAAGGACATTTGATATCACAAGTTTTACAGTGAATGCAGTTCGTGTAATTGACCACTAAGTTCTTTTTCCCTGTATCGTCTGGAACCATTTCATACACATTTGCAGGACAAAAATGGTTACAAGGCGAATTGTATTTTGGATGGCAAGTATCTGCGCACACATTACGATCAGGAACTAAGAGATGATTTGGAGAATCTTCGTCGTGAATCGAACCCGCCATAAATACACTAGATAACTTATCAAAAAACAAAACATTATCCGGCTTTGGTAGCTGATTTTCTGGCGCATCTTTACCCTTTTCTCCCCAAACTTCTTTTACTTCTTTAGTGTACTCACGATCTTTGTGTACTTTTAGATTATCAAAAAGCCCTCTTCCACCTGTAATTTCTTGCAGAGCTATAAGTGGCATCGATGCAAACACCCCTTTACTCAATGTTTGGTGAAAATTTCTAACTCGGTAGAGCTGTTTTTTCACAAATGAGTCTTTAATTTTTTGCTCATATGCTGATAACTGCCCTTCAGAAAAATCTTGTTTTAAGATAGCCTCAAATGCCGCATCACCAGCCAGCATTCCTGACTTCATAGCCAGATGGATTCCTTTTAGCTTTTGTACATCTACCATCGATGCAGAATCTCCAACGACTAACATCCCACCGTGGTATAATTTAGGAACCGAGTACCAACCACCAGCTGGTAAAACCTTACCTCCGTAAGCGACAACCTTTCCGCCTTTTAGCATCTTTTGTAAAAATGGATGGGTTTTAAGTTTTTGTAATTCTCTATGAGGATCAAAAAGTGGATCTTTAGTATCTAAGTATCCCACAAGTCCTAAAATAATTTTATCTCCGGGAATTGAGTAGATAAAAGTTCCACCAATGCTTTTATATAGCGGAAACCCAAGTGTGTGGATTACTACTCCTGGCTTTACACTGCCAGCAGGCATTTGAATGATCTCCTTAACTCCCTCTTCGAAGACTTCTTCATTTTTATCTTTGCGCAAATCTAATTTTTTTGACACTTGCTTAAACAAAGATCCTCTAGGGCCTTCAGCAAAGATCGTTAATTTTGATTTTAATAACATTCCAGGCTCAAAATTGCCTTTTGGGTTACCATTCTTATCTAAGCCTTTGTCTCCTGTCCTAACGCCGATCACATTGTTGTTATCATCATATAGAGCTTCTACAGCTGGGAAGCCTGGAAATATATTAATTCCCATTGCTTCAGCTTGTTCCCCTAACCAACGATTGATTTTAGAAATAGATACAATGTGTTTTCCTTTATTGTGAAATGGTGGAGGTGTAAAAGGAGATTTAGACGAACCTGATTTTGATAAATAATAAACTGCATCCTGAACTACATCAGCATCAATTGGGCAGCCCATCTCTTTATAGTTTGGAAAGAGTTCTTTTAAGGATACCGGATCCATAACCGCACCCGAAAAGCTATG
>JAGRAL010000160.1 GCA_020434605.1 Bdellovibrionales bacterium | reverse complement strand
TAGCGGATTCCAAGTTAAATTTGGGCTAGAGCCAGCGGCTAAGGTTACGGCCATGGTTTCACCAATTGCACGAGATACCGCAAGTACGATAGCCGCAAAAAATCTTCCGCTAATAGACGGAAATAAAATCCCTCTGATCACTTCTAAAGAAGTTGTACCAAGTGCATAGGCGCCTTCACGCAAACTAGAAGGTAAAGCCTGCAAAGCATCATCGGTTAAAGATGAAATCATTGGTATTAACATAATTGCTACCACAATGGATGCAGACAAGGCGTTAAAGACGCTCATTTCGGGAAATATTGTCTGTAAAAAAGGAGTTACAAAGTTAAGTGCAAAGTAGCCATAAACAACTGTAGGAATCCCAGCTAAAATTTCTAAAATTGGTTTTAACCAACGACGAAAACGAAGAGATGCAAACTCGCTCATGTAAATCGCTACCAAAAGAGAAATAGGCACAGCGATTAATAAGGAGCCCACTACAATATGCATAGTACCTGCTAGTAATGGAAGAATTCCAAAGCGTTTTGGTTCTAAAAGTGGTTGCCACTCTGTTCCTGTAATAAAATCAAATACAGAGACTTGAGCGAAAAAATCCCAGGTATCTTTAAATAAAATAGCAACAATCAAAAAGCTGCATAAAAAGCTAAATCCCCAGCACACGCCGAGGATTCCTTTAAAAGCTTGATCGAAGTACTTATTTAAAAATCTTCTCATTTAACCACATTTTTTAAATTAAGAGATACTTTCGTGTACTCTTCTTTTTGTAAAGGAGTGTAACCAACCTCTTTTGAAAGTGATGGTACATTAGCGATGTAGAAATTTAAAAACTTAGCCACTTCAGGTCTTTGTAGAGATTTTTTGCTTACATATATAAAGACTTTTCTAGAAAGCGGAGCATATGTACCGTCATTAATAGTAACCTCAGTTGGAGCTACTGTTGCTTTTCCATTATTGATAGCTAGAGCATTTAACTTATTTTTATTTTCTTTATAGTAAGCAAAACCTAAAAATGCTAACGCGTAAGTATCACCAGCCACTGCCTTTACCAAGACATTGTCATCTTCGCTTTTAGTAAAGTTAGATCTAGAAACATGCGACTTACCATTGATAGCTTCTGTAAAATAATCAAATGTACCTGAATCTACACCTGGGCCATATAGTCTAATCTCTTTATCTGGCCATGAAGCACGGATATCTTTCCATGTTTTTACTTTTGAATCTGGTTCCCAAATTTTCTTTAGTTCAGTAGTTGTAATGTCTTTAGCCCAAGTGTTTTTTGGATTTGTGATTACTGTAATACCATCATAGGCTATTGGGATTTCAAGGTATTCAACACCGTTCTTTTTAGCGATTTCTACTTCTTTTGCATCAATCGTTCTAGAAGCATCATTGATATCAGTCTCATTGATCGTGAACTTTTTAAAACCACCACCAGTACCAGATACACCTACTGTTACTTGAATGTCTTTATTTGCGTGACTGAATTCTTCGGCAACAGCCTCTGTGATTGGAAATACCGTGCTTGAACCATCGATGCGAATTGTTTTTTTATCTGTAGCATTTGCAACCGTTAAAAATAATGAAAGTACTAAATGTATCATTTCTTAACCCCTTTATTTGTATAGGCTAAGGGTAGCTATGCCGCTTTTAACTTACATGAGTAATGCATTAGATTTTTGTTAGAGCCTTAAATTTGCTACGTATAATCAAAGACTTATGCCTATTTTATGAGACCTTAGGTATGTATATTGTGAACTTACTGCCCTTGCCCAATTCGGACCATACGTCTACTCTTCCGCCGTGTGCTACAGCTACGTGTTTTACAATAGCCAAGCCTAAACCGGTTCCGCCTACAGCTCGTGTACGCGCCTTATCGATTCTATAGAATCTTTCAAATAAGCGGTCTAAGTGTTTTTGCTGAATACCAGTACCGTGGTCAATAACATCAATTCTAATTTCATTAAGATCAGATACACTAACTTCAACCTCGATCTGCGTATTGGTCTCACTGTATTTTAAAGCATTATCAATTAGGTTAACAATGGCCTGTTCAAGTAAGTGTGGGTTCATTTTGATCTCAATTTTATCAGGACAACGGGTGATGATTTGAATGTTCTGCTTTTTCGCTTTCTCTGAGCAAATATCCACTGCGTTTTCTACAGATGTTTTTATATCTCCAAGGCTAAGAGTAATTTGGTTACTCTCAGCGTCTTTTTCTAGACGTGATAAGGCTAGAATGTCTTCGATCAGTGCTCCCAGTCTAGTAGCATGTCGGTGAATGATTTCTATAAATTTTCTCATCTCGCCCGGGTCATTTACAGCTGGATTTAAAAGTGTTTCTGCAAAGCCTTGAATCGATGTTAGTGGTGTACGTAGCTCATGCGATACGTTTGTCACAAAATCTCTTCGTTGTTTTTCGGCCAAAACAATTTCAGTAATATCGTTAATCACTATAACGACCCCAGTCTTTTCTTTATTACCACGTTTTAATGGGCTACCTCGCAAACGAAGAGTGTGTTTTTTAGTGTCAAATAATTTTACTTCTTGTTCTTCCACAAAGTCTTTGGCTAGCGCATCTTTTATATAAGCTAAAACTTCAGGCTGACTAATCACTTCATCATAAGGACGCTTTCTAGACATCACTTTGTCAGCTTTTAAAATTTTAGCAGCCGATTGATTCATATGCTGAATTTTATTTTGCAGATCAACCGTTAAAACGCCTTCAGACATACTTGAAAACACAGCATCTAACTCTGATTTTTGCTCTAAAATTGTATCAATCCTTTTTTCAAGCTGTACTGCCATCTCGTTAATGGAAGATCCCAAACGCTGTACTTCTAAAGTAGCTGAGGCCTTAAACTGTAAGTGGGAGCTAAAGTCTCCGGATGCGATTTTTTCGGCAGTGTTCTTAATTTCTTCAAGAGGATTACTCATTTTTCGAGATACAAACCAACTTAGTAGACCAATCAAGATCGCACAACCAACACCACCAAGTGCTAGCTGCATATATATATTCCACAAAGTTTGATTTAAAGAGGTAATAGGCACACCTAAGCGTAGAACACCAATCACTTGTTCGGCATCTTTGATCAAAGTAGCCACATACAACAGGTCTTCATTTTTTATAGGACTATATCTAGTGTTAATTCCTAGTTCAGTTTGAAGAGCAGAAATAATTTCTGGTTTGTCTTTTTGTGTCTCCATTTTACTAGGATCATCTATGGAGTCAGCTAAGACGGTGCCGTCGGGTGCAATGATGCTAATTCTGGTGTTTGAAGCGCTTCCTAGCTGTACGGCAGAATCTTGAAGTTTTGAATAATACTTAATACTAAGGTTATATAAAAATTGATCTTTTACTAACTCAGCCCTTGCGCGTAAGTCATCTGAAATTCTATCGTGATAGAAGTTTTTAAATGTGGTTCCGGCTACAAAAATAAATACAAACAGTAAAATAACTGTAATTACTAAGTACGAACCAAATAATTGAACAAACAACGGCCTAGGCTTCATTTTACTCTTTAAACTTATAGCCTACACCGCGAACTGTTTCGATATAGTCGCCAGCAGCACCTAACTTTTTACGAAGTCCTACCATCTGAAAATCGATAGAACGATCAGTAACGGCATAGTTCTCGCCACGGATTGCATCAACGATTTGGCCACGAGTAAATACCCAGCCCGGACGCATTACTAAGAAATGTAAAATTTGAAACTCTGAATGGGTCAAATCTACCTTTGCTCCATTTACTAAAACTTCATAACGACCTGGGTGTATTTCAAGCTCACGAAGCTTAATAGTAGATACTTTGTCAGGTACATGTTGTCTGTCTCTTCTAAATAAAGCTGAAACTCTAGCATTTAAAATTTTAGGACTAAATGGTTTTGGAATATAGTCATCCGCTCCTATCTCTAGGCCACGAACGATATCTTGCTCTTCACCCTTTGCAGTAAGCATAATGATTGGCAGTGAACTTGTGTTTTTATGAGCTCGAATCTCTTTACAGATATCAAGGCCGCTCATTCCAGGAAGCATTAAATCTAGTAACAATAAATCTGGCGGATTTTCTAAAAATGCTTTTAGTCCCACTTCACCTGATGGAAAAGTTTTTAGCTCATAGCCCTTTAAAGTTAAGTTAAATCGTAAAAGCTCTGCAATATCTTCTTCATCTTCAATGACATAGACGATTTTTCTTTGCTTCATTTTAGTCTCCGTTTTTTCAAACTATAATCAGACATTGTTAGGGTCTGATTAGCTCCTAAATTTTTTCTCTAAAAAGCTAAACACGGCGCGAAGAGCCTGGGTATCAGCACCTTGAGGAGTGCCAGGTTTTGAATCATCGCTCCAGCAATACGTATCAAAATGCATCCACTTACTAGCGTCTTTAACAAATTCTTTTAAATAAAGTGCTGCCGTGATAGCTCCCGCAAAACCAGAGCTTGCCGAGTTTACAAGGTCTGCTGGTCCACTTTTTAGCATATTAAAGTAAGGGCGCCAAAGCGGGAGTCGCCAAACTGGGTCTTTGCACTCAAAACTAAGTGCCTGTAAATCATTCGCCCAAGAGTCATTGCCCGTAAAAAAACCTGGCATGTCTGGGCCTAGTGCTACACGACAAGCTCCTGTTAGAGTCGCAAAATCAATGATCATATCGGTGTCTTCTTCAGATGCTGCTGCCAAAGCATCACAAAGCACGAGGCGTCCTTCTGCATCTGTATTATCAATTTCTACAAACTTCCCTAAGCGAGTTTTAATAATATCACCTGGCAAAAAAGCTTTATCAGAAATGCGGTTTTCAACAGCTGGTATCAGAACTCGAAACGATATATCTAATTTTTCTTCGCACAGCCACTTTGTTAGGCCCAAGCTCAAAGCACCGCCACCCATGTCTTTCTTCATGTTTCGCATACCATTACTTGGTTTAATATCATAGCCACCAGTATCAAAGCATACTGCCTTACCAACTATTGTTACTTTATTCTTTCCGCTACCACCACGAAGCTCAATCAACCTTGGAGCATCATCACTCCCCTTACCAACAGCATGTATCATTGGAAAATTTTTAGTTAGTAAATCATCCCCAATTATCACATTACAAGTCAGACCGTATTGCTTTGCTAAATCTTCAGCGATAGCCGACAAGTGTGATGGACGTAGTTCGTTACTAGGAGTGTTGACTAAATCTCTTGAAAAACTCACCGCCGCAATTTCACTTTCTAATTTGCTAGAGAGATCTTTATCAACCACTAAGCTAGAACGTGAAGTTTCGTTTTTGTTGGTTTTAAATCTTTGAAATTGATACGAAGCTAAGCCCCAACCTAAAGCCAATTCTTTTTGTACTACGTTATCAAGACTAGGTAATTGATAGTCTTTACCTTTTGGTAAGTTAGTTGAAAGATAAGCTCCCAAGCGAATCCAGTTACGAGGATCATCTTCTATATTTTGCGTACCAACAAGGACCTTTG
>JAGRAL010000159.1 GCA_020434605.1 Bdellovibrionales bacterium | reverse complement strand
TAAATGACCCGGTTGAGCAAAAGAAGAGGTTTGAACTTACAAATCAAAAAAGACAAAAGGCTGAGCGTGAGGTACTGCCAGAGGACAAAGATTTTATGCAAGCCTTAGAGTATGGTTTACCGCCTAGTGCTGGAATAGCAATGGGTATTGAGCGTTTATTTATGTGTTTTTATGAAATTAAAGATATTCGTGAGTTAAGAAGTTTTTCGTTATAGATTAGCCGTCGTCTTTAGGCATTGGTTCGCCAGCGCGCTTATTGATTTCTTCTTTTAACTCTTTTCCAACTTTAAAAAATGGCAACTTTTTTTCTTCGACGTTGATAACTTCCCCAGTTCTTGGGTTACGTCCTTTATAAGATTCATAATAGCGGTTCACAAAAGAGCCGAAGCCACGAATCTCGATTCTGTCTCCTCGAACCAATGCTTCTACCATAGAATCAAATATAGTATTCACAATGGTCTCAGCTTTTACGCGAGTCATGTTTGCTTGATCAGCTATTAAATTTATTAAATCCGCTTTTGTCATTCGAACCCTCTAACCTATTGAAAGTATTCCACATAAATTCATATCCGACCAAATTAATTAACGCTAATGCAAAGCATCTATAGCGAAGAATCGTCCGGAACTATGCCTCTTCCATAGGCATCTCCGAAATATGCCATTATTGCTAGTAAAAAAATGTAAAATTGCACTAAATGTGGGTGAAATAGGCTTGGATAAAATAATCCCACCAAGTGAAAATTTATCTGCATAATAAAAGTGCCAAGTACAATAATCTTGTGCCACTTGTGCGTGCGTGGGATTTCTCGTAACAATCGAAGGTTTAGTAAAAATGCCTGCAAAACAAAAAATAGGTAGGTGATAAGACCAAGCACACCTGTGGTAGACAGAATTTTTAAAAAGTTATTTTCCATCCAAGTATCATCTGCAACGGGTAGTTGTGATAATATTTGTCTGGCAGGGGTCGAAAAATCCCCGTTTCCTAGCAAGATATGGTTTGAGATGCTATCAAACAAGACTTCGTTTTTAGCATTCATGCTAGCTCTTAAAACTTGAAAGTTGCTTTCTAATTGTAACACTGTCGTTCTAAAAAAATCTAAAAAGATAAATGCCGCATACCCAAGTAATAATATTAGAACTATAGAGATAAAAAAGTGTTTTTTATTAATAAAAAACACGGGCAGGATCAAGCTAAGTATAGCTGCAGTCCATACTCTTAAGTCGTATGTAAATAGGCAAGCTGATAAAAAAGCCAAGCCAAGAATTAAATAGGCCCAATGTATGCGGCCTCTTTCTTCTAGACAATAAAAGTAAGCTGTCCAAATAAAACCAGATATAAAACTAAAAAATAGGCCAAAAATTAGGGGGGAGTTAAATAAGCCCTTCGCAATGTAGGTGTTGAACTGATCAAAGGATTTAAATAGCGCTACTTCAGGAGTTCCCGGAAAGCTATAGCCGGTAAAATGTTGTACAATTGCGTACAACACAAATGCAGAACCACCATATATCAAGAGGTAGAAGTATCTATTAACGCCTGGAAACAAATGTAAGATGTACGGAAATATAAATAAAAAAGGCAGCCAGCGCAAATACATGAAAAATGAAAACGGGTCGTTTCCTGCTAGCGAGAATGAAAATAGACAGGTAAGAAAAAACAAAACGGCTGGCAACTCAAGCCCAGTAAAAAACCATCGCAACTCACGCTTCTTTCCTAAGGTATCGATTAAAATGTAAATCAATCCAAAACTAAGAACTATCCAACTAGAAATTTCTAAAAGTAAAGTAGAGCACAAAAAGAATATTACATAAATAAACTGTAACCACGGAATGGGTAAACCAAATATATTTTTAAATAACAGGCGAATAGACGAGATTTCTCCACTACCGTAAGATGCTATTGGTTGCGGGTTTGTGTTACTTCTGGCTTTTTCACTAGGTGTAATTATGTAAGACATGCTACCTCATCACTTTATACTTTTTGGTAAATTTTAATATCGCAAAATATGCATTTATACAGTCGCCGATCATTTTATTAGTATCAGAATAAGCTATAATTTTTTGTTTAGCATTTTCGCCAATCTCTTGGCCATCAATTTGCTGATGTATAATATCTAAGAATAGCTGATATATACTTATCGTGTCTGCCGGGCGTACTAAAAACCCGTCCTTACCATCTTCAATAAAAGTAGAAAGGCCACTGACTTCTGATCCTATGATAATCTTTTTTTGTAGCATGGCCTCTAGTAAGCTTAACTCAAAGCCAGATGTTTTTGAGCTTAAGCTAATATAAATGTTAGCAGCCTCAATGTAGTCAGCAGTATCAACATTTTTAATGGCTCCAGTAAAAATCACCTTACTTCCCAAGGCTCTGTTGTACACCATAAACTCTATAGCTTGTCGTTGCGGTCCATTACCAACGATTACCAAATATGTATTTGGTTTTTTAATCACTGTTCTTTCAAAAGCATTGAGTAGAATTTCAGATTCATTTGTTTCTGTCATATCTGAAAAAGTTATGATAACAAAAGCATCAGAAGGTATTCCTAGTTTTTGTTTTATATTACTATCAGTTTTAATAGGCTGCTGTTCTGATAGTTCAATGCCATAACTAACTGTAAAGGTCTTTCTATCAGGATATAAATAATATCTCTCTAGTGTTAGGCGTTGTTGTGGGCTAGTAACAAAAACTCCATCTGCACTTTTTAGTAAAACTCTATCACCACCAAAAAATGTGCGTATGAATTTGTACGTCACTGCAAATGCAGACTGTATGGCACTCCAAGCTGTTTCTTGGGACATGCCAAGGATAGAAAATAGTTCTGACATTCTTGTGGCTTCTACATCCACTACAGCCGTCACTCCAAATTGCTTTTTGAATCTTAAAACTTTAATTCCTGACCTATCCATACAGTGGACTATATGAAAAGGTTTTCTGCTGTGAAGTTGAGAAAATTTTTCTTTTACAATTTCAATGTATTGTTCGTCGTTATAATAACCGTCTTGATTTAAAAAATAGGCGTGGATCCCGTCTTGCTCTACCTCACTTCGGTTTAATAAAGTTGTAGATGAAATTACGCTAACGTGATGTCCTTTTTTAGTAAGCCCTTTTGCGATCTGTACAAGATAACTATGGTGAGCGGCTCGTCCAATTAAAGGAAAGCGCTTTGAGATAATACAAATGTTTAATTCGCGTGGTAGTTGGGCTTTTGCCATAGCCTATAGCCTAAAGATAAAAGTCTGAAATTTCTAGCTTTTTTTGAAATTAAAGGACGCTTAGTATGTCGTTTAACATTGCGCGATTTGTGTCGGGTATATTTAGGCTTGGTATAGTAGCTTTATCTACCCACTTTAGATCTGTGTGGTGCAGGCTTTTTGGTTCGCCTGTCCAGTATAAAACTTCATAAAAAAGTAGCAAAATACCTTTGTCGCCGAACTTGTGCGAGTTTGCTATTTTTAGATCTCCAATTTCGGCTTTGATTCCAAGTTCTTCAAAAAGCTCTCTTTGTAGAGCTTCTTTAGGGCTTTCTCCTAACTCGAGCTTGCCACCAGGAAATTCCCACTGACCAGGAAGAGTATTGCCCTCAGGTCGTTGACCAAGCAATACTTTGCCATCCTTTTTCATGAGGGCTGTTACAACTGGAATCCATACTACGCGTTTAGATTTCATTCAAATAGTGTAGAGGATTCCTAAACCTGTGTCATCCAATGATTAGCGCGGGTATAAGCCTCTAAGTAGCATACCTTTTTCTACACGCTTCATAGCTAGAGACATCGCAGCTACTTTCATGTCAATGCCTTCTTTTTGTGACATTTCCCATACACTCTTAAACGCTTTTGTAATTACAAATCGTAAGCGTTTATTGACTTCATCTTCATCCCAGAAAAAAGAAGCCATACTTTGTACCCACTCAAAATAAGAAACAACCACACCACCGCCGTTAGCTAATATATCAGGCAATACAGTAACACCTTTTTCATGAAGAATTTTATTTGCATCAGGTGTAACTGGCCCATTGGCGCCTTCAACAATAATTTTTGCTTTAATATCGTTGGCGTTTTTCGAAGTGATCACGCCATCCAATGCAGCTGGTATAAGTACATCAACATCAAGTGCAAGAAGTTGTTGGTTTGTAATATTCTCGCCAACATTAATTTTTGTTAAGCTCTTAGTTTGTTTGTATGCGGTCATTAGTTCAGGAATATTAAACCCATTTGGATTAAATATAGCGCCGTCAACATCGCTAACAGCAACAATCTTTGCTCCTCGTTGGTGAGCGTAAAGTGCTGCATGTGACCCAACGTTACCAAAACCTTGGATCGCAATAGTTTTGTTTTTCATATCGCTGTTTTTTACTTTCAAAGCTTCTTCTAAACAAAAGATAGCCCCAAGACCAGTTGCTCCTTCTCTGCCAAGAGAGCCACCGATTTCTATTGGTTTACCTGTAATTACACCTTGTACTGCGTGTCCTACACTTTGTGAGTACGTATCCATGATCCATGCCATCGTTTGTGCATCTGTCCCCACGTCAGGAGCGGGAATATCTTGTTGTGGTCCGATAAAAGGTAAGATTTCCGTTGTATAACGTCTTGTTAAATTTTGTTTTTCAGTTCTTGATAATTTAGTTGGATCAACAGCAACTCCGCCCTTTGCTCCACCAAGAGGTAAGTTTAATAAAGAGTTTTTAAAAGTCATAAGCGAAGCAAGTGCTGCAACTTCACTAAGAGTAACATCTTGGTGATATCTTATACCGCCTTTACCAGGGCCTAACGTTAAACTGTGTTGAACCCTAAAGCCTTGAAATACTTTTACGGTCGCATCGTCCATACGAACTGGTACGCTTACACAAAGTGCGCGCTTAGGATATTTTAACCTAGATAGCACGTTTACATCGATGTTTGCTTTTTTTCCTACATAGTCTAAATATGCAGTCGTGTGTTCAAAAAATTCGCCTTGATAAAGAGTTTGATCCATTACGGTATCCTTTTTGTGATTGAGAATTAATTTATGCAGTTTTTTAATGAAATTGTCTAGGTATGACATTTCGTATTGGTTAAGTCTTTTTGGCCTGCTAATAGTTCGAGCATTGACAGTCTGTCTGTAGGTGAATAGGTTAAGATCTTAGTGACTTTTTAAGCGCTTCAAGCAAGATTGGCGGTATGGGTATGAACAGTTCTTTAAGTCTATTGCAACAAAATGTATTTGGCAGGTTATCTTCTATAAAGAATGCAAAGATTCTGGTGGTGGGCGACGTGGGAATTGATCAATACGTAACTGGGGGAGTAAAGCGAATCAGCCCTGAAGCTCCCGTACCTGTGGTTGAGGTAAAAGACGAGTTTTTTAGGTTAGGCTTATCTACAAACGTAGCACAGAACATTAAAAGTTTAGGCGGTAGCCCCATATTACTTTCAGTGATAGGTGCTGATGATGGTGGCGGACAATTACAAAAGCTATTGCAAGAAAGTGAAATATCTACTGACTTTTTAATTACCGATAAAGACCGCCCCACGACTCGCAAAATACGAGTGATGTCGGGAATGCATCATATCGTGCGCGTAGATTACGAAGAAAAAAAGCCACTACAATCTAAATTACAGTTACAAATTTTAGATCAAATCAAAAAGCACTCTGATCAGTTTGAGGGTGTGATATTGCAAGATTACGCCAAGGGCGTTTTATCCAAAGATCTAAATTTAGAGATTACGGCTCTATGTAAAAAGTTAAAGAAACCTGTTTTTGCAGATCCAAACGAGCGCTCACCACTTTTAAGTTATGAGAATGTCACTCTAATGACTCCAAATTTAAAAGAAGCTGTGGCTTTAGCTAAGTGGGACCGCGATCCTGAGGACTTAAGCGATAGTGAAGTGCACGAGCTCGGCCGTGAAATACAAAGTAAGATTAAAAGTGATTACATGATCATTACTCGCAGTAAAGAGGGTATGACTTTGTTTGAAGACCAAAGAATCATAGATGTGCCAACGTTTGCTAGACAGGTCTATGACGTTACTGGGGCGGGGGACACTGTAATTTCTGCACTAGCTATGGCATTGATTTCTGGCTTCTCTTTAGAAGAAGCCTGTATTTTCGCTAACTTTGCCGCTGGTGTGGTGGTAGCTAAAGTAGGTAGTGCAACCTGCAATTTAGAGGAAATACGACAATCCATGAATAGCTATTGACGCTTTGCTTATAAAACCTTATTATCCGGCCTCGAATCAGAGGTAATGTGTTGGAAAAGAAGAACTTTTTTG
>JAGRAL010000158.1 GCA_020434605.1 Bdellovibrionales bacterium | reverse complement strand
AGCCTGTGAAAAAATATCAAAGCTATTTAGATGTAGATCATGACAACACGCCTGTACTTTTACAAGCAGTACTCGCCCCAAACTCAAGATGGGTAGGGCAAAACTTACGAGCCACGGATTTTTTGAGACACTATAGGTTAATTGTTGTCGGAGTTTGGAGAAAAAATGGTTGGTTAAAGGGAAAACTCTCATCCATTCGGTTTAGATCAAATGACTTACTCGTGTTTTGGGGACGAAGTGATAATTTTGAATCTTTACTAAACTCTAAAGACTTTGTTTTACTAACCCCACTAAAAACAAACAAGAAGAATAGATCAAAAGCTTTACTTGCAACACTCATCATGGGCCTCTCTATTGTAGTCGCCAGTATGGGGATTTTAGAGACTCATGTTGCCTTTTTAACCGCTGCCATATCTATGGTCTTAACAAAATGTATTTCGTTAGAAAGGGCTTACCAAGCCATTGAAACAAAAATCGTTGTTCTAATAGCCGGAGTCATACCGCTAGGTATTGCAATGGAAAAAACTGGTATTGCTGAGTTGGTAGCCACGCAAATATCCATGGCTATGTCTGGATGGGAGCCTTTAGGCGTAATGCTAATGTTATTCTCAGTTGCTGCAATACTTACGCAAGTATTATCAGATGCTGCTACCACAGTTTTACTTTCACCTATTGCGCTACTACTATCGGTGCACTTGCAGATTTCACCAGTTGCAGCCGTTATTTGCACAACAGTAGGCGCAGTAGCGTCGTTTCTTACTCCTATTGGTCACCATGGTAATCTACTAATATTAAGCCCAGGTAAGTATAAATTTGCTGACTTTTTAAAAATCGGTTTGCCCTTAACAATTTTTATCGCAATAGCTACATCATATCTTTGTTTACGTATTTGGCCTTAGCGAACCATCTGTTTTTAATCATAGGAAAGACATAAACAGCAATCGCTGTCCATATACATAAAAATCCAACTAAGTGTGAGTGGGTAAAAGGCTCGTGGTAATATAATACTGCAGACAAAAAAGATAGTGTGGGGGCAGTGAACTGTAAAATTCCAGTAAGACTTAAAGGAATCTTTTTAACTCCCATAGAATATAGTAAAAGAGGTATAACAGTTACAACACCGCCAAGTACCAATAGTATTACGTTAAAACCCTCAGAGTAAATCTCTTGCCAGTTAGGATATAAAAACGTCGCGATAAAGAAGAAGGGCGTTAAAATTCCAGTTTCTACCCAAAGACTAATAAGAGCGCTTAACTTTAAAGATTTATGAATAAAACCATAAAACCCAAAACTAACTGCAAGCACTAACGATATCCAAGGAAAAGAGGAGTAAGACGTACTGATGGCGATCACTCCTAAAAAGGCAAGTAGCACGGCCATTTTTTGTTTTGAACTGAGCACTTCAGCTAGTAAAAAATATCCTAGCAGCATGCTAATAAAGGGGTTTAAGTAGTAACCTAGGCTAGTTTCCATGATCCGATTATTTAAAATAGCCCACACAAAAATAAACCAGTTTAAACAGATAATCGTAGAACTAATTAAAAGTTTATATCTACTTTGCCAGATTTCGGCCCAAGGAATTTTAATTTTTTTAAACTTAAACCAAACAATTAAGAGTAAAAAAGATGCTGTATATCTATGATAAAGTAAAAAAGCAGCCGGGATGTGAGCCGCTGCTTTCCAAAAAAAGGGTGCTAAACCCCAAAGTATATAAGCACTTAATGATAATGCAATTCCGCTATTGAACATTTACCTGAGATTCTACCTGTTCTCCCTCTACTTTTAAAAGTGAATTTAAATTTTTTGCAAAATCTTTAAAACACTCCTTTTGAGGTAGGTGGCCACAGTCTTTTAAAATCTCTAAGTTTGCATTGGGATTTAATTCTTTCATCTTTGTAGCAAAGTCTAATGGACAGACCTGGTCTTTATCACCCCAAACCAAATAGGTAGGCATTTTTAAATTCTTAAAATCTTCATCAATAAAATCATCTTTTGTTTGAGCATGTATCATTTCTTTTACCGGCATAGATTTTAACCGTTTTGATAAAGAAGAGTATACAAAGCTAGGTATAGACTTTGGCTTTGCATAGGCTAGTTTTTGAAATGCCTTTAAGTTCTCCTCACTAGGATCCTCGAACAAGGCGGCCACTTTGCTATAGTCAGCGTTAATACCCGCGGAACCCATTAATAGTAAGCCTTTAACCTTCTCAGGGTGCTGTGCCGCAAGCTTGATACTTAACCAGCCACCAAAACTATTCCCAACAACAGTCCACTTATCACAGCGTGAGGGCAGGTTATTACTAATTAGATCTGCCATAGCACTAACCCTGTAGTTATTAACATCCTCTAAAGCTTTACTTTCATTAGAACCAGGCAAGTTAACCGCATAAAAATATACCGGTTTATCCCACGTTTTATCGCTGGCAGTTAAAGTTTTTGTCCACGTATAAGCAGAGTCTCCCATTCCATGTATTAAAGCTACACATTCACAGTCATTGGCCTCTTCACACCCATCATACTCAAATGACTCAAGACCGTTATTATTTTTTTTATCGACTGAATTCATCGCTAATTTAGTGTTTTCAATAGTAGTAAATACACTAATTGGTGAAGATAGGAACCAGGCTAAAACCACGCTCGCAGCTATAAAGATCATAAAACCCCGCTTTTAAAGGCCGTAAAGTATAGGATGAAGTATTAAAAGTGAAGAAGTTTCAATTTTATTGCATATTTTTTAATTAAAGTTATTCTGCGCTAGTTAAATTCTAGAGGGTGTATGAGTAA
>JAGRAL010000157.1 GCA_020434605.1 Bdellovibrionales bacterium | reverse complement strand
CGAATGTATAGGGATTAGACGCTCATGGGAGCTTATATTTTTGACGAACCTCTTGCTCCATATCCTCTAAGGTTTTTACACCCACCAAGGCCTTTGCTCCTTCCATAATAGGGGCTTTTCCAAGCCATCCAGCTATTTTTCTAGATACTAGCTGTCTCTCAGCAGATGGAAGTGCCGTAAACTTAGAGCCGTGGTTACCCTTTGGAACATAATATTTCTCTACCATTTTACCCGTATCACTTACAGGAAATTCTCCTGCTGACCATGGATCAAATTCTCCATAGATAAAGATGATTTGGTCAGCATCATTTTTTACCCAGTTGGCAACATCGTGCATAGCCTCGTTTGAGTAAGTGTAGCTTACATTTTTAGGTGTATACTGATCGATAGTAAACTCAAAGTGACGAAGTGTTTCTAAATGAGCGGTACTATTATCAGGGTTCCCTAATTGTGTTGCTGCTTGAAAGTAGTAAGATTGAAATCTAGAAATAGATTCATCTGTGTAATCACTAATCGAAGCAATGCTTTGTAAAAAGCTAAACATTTCTTGCGGGCTACCATTTACTGGTAGGGAATTGCATCCCGCAAATGTACTGTCAGGATTACCGTATTGCCAAAAATAAAAAGGAGCTTCGATTACTGAGTGTTCGAATGCAACTTTAGCACTACCAAGCTGCGTAAAGTTACCAGAAAGTAGTGGCAAAAACTCATCACGGTGTAAAAGCAGCTGTGTTTGAATCTTTCTAAAGTTTTCTCGGCATTCTTTATATGCATCACCACCTACATTTTCGACAAATTTAGTGTACCTTTGGTCAGAAGTAGTAAACGAAAGGGGAGCCACATCTGCGACTGTTCCCACTAAATCGTCAGGATAAAAACGGCGATGGTAGATAGATGTCATTCCACCTTTACTAGCGCCAGTGTTTACCCAGGCTTGGTTATAGATTTTTTTAAATGCCACAGTGATAGCATGAAAATCATCAGCAGATTGCTTAATATTAAGCTTTGACCAATCTACGACGGCTGGAGTTGAGGTAGAAAAAAAGCGATGCTCTACTTGTATTTGGTTGGTTTGAAATAACAGCGTGATACTTGCTTCAGAAATTCCAAAGATGCTGTATCCGCTAGTTTGTAAAACCATTGGCTCATCTTCGCTTCTATGAATCAGTACTAGGCGTTGTGTAAAAGTGCCTAACTCTGGTTTTGTGTGATCTACGAGTTGAGTAAAGCCAATGTCAAACACACGTTTAGCACTTGAGCTTGAGATTTCTTTGTAAGTGAGTCCGTGGATACAGTCTAATTTTTCAGTGATATTTTTTGCTGTTTGTATGCAAGCGTCTTCATTTGTTTGTGAAAAGGCATTGCTACTAAAAGTCAGTAATGCAGCTATAAAAATTGATTTCATATTCCCCCCAAAAGTAACCAATAGACATCATTGGGGGGTGCTGTAAAAAAAGCTATAAAAAAATAAGAATTTAAGATTATTTCAGTTTTTTAAGCTCTTTTAGCTTTGCTAAAATATCTTTTGTCTCGGCTCTTTTTTTGTAATCCGGGTCTGCGTGTGCAAACACGATTTTGTTATCAGGGGTAACAATGTAAGTTGCGCTTACAGGTAGTTCCCAATCATGGCTAGCATTTGCCTTTTCTAAATCAATCCCAAACTCTTTGTATAGCTTCTTTAGATCATCGGGGAGTTTGTAAACAAGTCCAAATTTTTTAGCTACCGTATTACCAACATCGCTTAATACATAAAAACTAAGTTCGTCTTTTTGTACTGTTGATAAGCTTGCATCCGGAGTTTGCGGTGAGATAGCCACAAGATTAGCGCCAAGAGCGTTAATCTCTTTTAAGTGTTTTTGTAAGTCGTGTAATTGCAGGTTGCAATACGGGCACCAACCACCGCGGTAAAATGTAATAACAAGTGAGCCTGATTTTAAAAGTTCAGCTGAATTTGTCATGCCTCGTTTAACATCTGGCAAAGTAAAGTTGGGAGCATTGCTACCGACCCCAAGAGCCTTTTTAGAGATATTAGATTTTTTTAAGTCCTCAATGGCAGACTCCATAATTTTTAACTTTTCTGGCGAGCTCTTGGCTTTAGACATCTCTGCCTTTTGCTTTAATTGTTCTGTTAGACTAAGGTCACCTGCAAACGCATTTGCACCCAATAAAAAGAGAGTGATGAAGTAGATACACTTGTTTGAAATATTCATTGTGCTGTCCTTTGTGCTCTGGGTTGAAGTAAAATCCTAACTTAGAGCTTAAGTAGAGTCTAGAAAATCTTCAAGTGCTTGAGGCTATCCTAACAAGATAGCATCCTATTTTCAGTCACAAAATGGGGGAATATATGCGTTTTTACGTTTTAAGTTTTGCAGCTCTTTGTAGCATGTCACTCGTAGCTTGTTCTAGTAGTAGCGGTGGATCAAGCACGACAGAATTTTCAGCAGGATTAACAACTGTTAGTAATAAGTTAAATGGTGCAGCTTCAGTTATTAACACATCATCTTTTGTGGGTTCTATCTCTAATTTAGGAAAAATCCCTGAATCTAGCGGTGATTTTAGTCCACAATCAGCAGGTCTACACACAGTTTGGACAACAACACCTGGTGTTCTTGGTTTATATGATGGCACCGAAGTTTCTTTAAAAGAGTGGTTTACAGATGAGTTTGATCCAACTTATGTAAATGATAATGGTGCTAAAGTTACATTTGTAGGTAGAATTTCAGGTTCACTTGACCTTTTATGCTTCTTATCCAAATTAAATTTTACTACAGACTCAACTAACTTACCAGAAGTGGGTACGCACACAGGAACTCTTACTGCTGCTATGGCAACGGCATGTGGTGATGAAAGTGCCGCTGGTCAAGAAGTTACAATGACGGTGACAAATACGACAGACACATCACTATATGACAGAAACTTTTCAGTGGATTTAGGGAATGCCTGTCCATTTTTATTTAAAGCTAGAGTAAGTAGTACAGCTATTAATATTGCAACTTCAGAAGATCAATCATGTGATGGAAGAGATCAAGCTAGTAGCGCTGTTATACTTTATAATAAGACAACAGATGTGATTCGATTTACGTATATCTCTCAAGCATTTAGCGATTATCCTACAGGTTATGAGTTCTACCGTGGTTACTATAATGTAGGTGATGATGAAGCTTATATCTTAGGTACTTATGGTACAGACGACGGTACAGCGGGTGTTGGCGGTTTAACGGGCCACGTGGCTTATACAGTTGTTGGAAAGCCGTCAGCTGGTGGAACGGTTGCTGTTAGTGCAAAGTCTTTAGGGAACACTATTGCTGATAACGTATATAACGGCTGTATCAATCAAACAACGAAAGCAGTTACTTCTGCAAGTGATACATTAGCTTGTACGATGACAGGCGTAGATGTTTTAGCCGTTCTTAACGGAGTGATGGTAGATGCAAGAGATGCAAATAACTCTATATCTGATATCTACAACATTACAGAGACAGCTACCGTTGGATTTACTGACGAAACAGATATGTTTTAATCGTAAACCATATAATTGCTTAAAAAAAAGGGATGCAATGCATCCCTTTTTATTTTGTCAAAATCACTCAGAATGACTTGGCAATGGTAAGGGGGGTTGCTAGGATTTTTGTATAAGTTTGTAAACTTATAAGGAGACTATAATGAAAAAGTTTTTTCAAATTAGCGGTTGTTTATTAGCGTTTGGGCTTTACAGCTCATCAGCCATGGCTGGTTTATATGTAGAACCATATTTAGGTTACGTTATTTCTGGAGATTCAGAAATAAAAGTAGCTGGTTCAAGTATATCTGACGGGGATTTAACAGGTGCGTCGTATGGTCTTCGAGCAGGCTGGTCACTCCCGGTAATGTTTGCATTTGGTTTAGAGTATCAAGGCGGCACACTTACATATGAAGTGTCAGGCAGTGCAGATGAAGATTATGATTTTTCAGCTGTAGGTTTGTTTGCTAGTGCAAAATTTATTTTTGTAAAAGCATACGCTACTTATTTCTTTGATGCGACAATTGAAGATGAGAGTAATACAGAGTACTCTGGCTCGGGCTACAAAATTGGTGTGGGTTATACAGGTTTACCATTTATTGCTATCAATTTGGATTACTCAGTATTTAACTACGATGAAGCGAGCCCGTCTATATCTGGTGTAGACGTTGATTCAACGATGACAATGCTATCTGTAAGTGTTCCGTTTGATATATAATTTGTTTGTACAAGGGCTACCTAAAATCATAGGCAGCCCTTTCTATTTATAAATCACTAGACAGCACTCCATATATTTGTAAGCCTAAACATAATGAAGTTAGAAGAGCTTATTGATCATAGTCATGACGAAGTTAATGAAATGCTTTCTGCGACAGAGTCGTTTTCTGCCTTTGAGGACTATACTGATTTTAAAATCCTATTGATTAGGCGAGTTCAGTTTGAAAGTGGTCGACTTGGATTTAAATCCGAGTTTTTTCTTTTAAAAGATAAAGATGCATTCTATTACGACAGAGGTTCGCGGACATTTTCTAAACTTTCAAAATCATATATAGAACTGGTTAGACTACTTGATGAATACTATAAAAATAATCAAAAAATTATTACTGCCTATTCTGGCCAAGTAGAAAAGCTAGAAACGGATCTTTTTAACAGAAATTTAGGCAGTCTATTTATGGATATGTGGTTTGATCTTAAAAAAGATCTCTCGAAACTAGAAAATTACTACTATCGAAATGGTATCGTCTATCATGAGTTTTTAAAAGTGATGGATACGTATTTTGGTAAGCATAAGGACGAGTTTAAAGACATCGAAGACAGTATTCAGTTTCAATCTTCAAACATCAGTACATTAAAATCTCGTTTAGATGGAGTTCACCACTACTATGACTCGATAAAAAGTGATCGACTCAATAAGACGCTTTTGATGTTAACCATTATTTCGGGAGTATTTTTACCTTTAAATCTAATTGTTGGTTTTTTTGGTATGAATACATCAGGTTTATTTTTTGCTAACGACCCATCCGGTACCGAAAATGTACTACTCATTCTGGTTGTCGTTTTACTTGTGTGTGCTTTGGGTATTCAAATCCTGCATCTTATTGATAGGTTTGTGTTACGCTTTATACTGGGGCGCTACAATTTTTATAAAAATATATCAAACAGAGTAGAAGAGTTGAGTGAAAGATTTCGAGTAAAATAGCCGCCCATGTCTAAATAGACTGATCTAAACAAGCTATCTCATTTTGAGACACTAAAACTTCAAGATCTAAGTCATAAACACCGAAGTAGTGGTATACTGTACTTGTCATAAAGTTTATCGTAGGAATTATTTATCAAACAGGTTTTTAGTAAAATTTTATTTTTAAGCTCTTTATGTTCAATTGCAATATTGAATCAAAACTGTAGTAGTGACATAAAAGCCATTAGTTACTCAAGTATTGAGCGAGGCTCTGGTGTTGGTTTGAGCTGCCAATTGCCATGGGGTGGAAATATTTCTAGCGGTAATTTCATTCCCGCTTACTTTGAGGCGTCAGTACCAGTCGGTGGTTCATGTCAATCCGAAATT
>JAGRAL010000156.1 GCA_020434605.1 Bdellovibrionales bacterium | reverse complement strand
TCGAGGATTCGTTTAGAAAAGATTACTGTAGAGGTAAGAGTGAAGCAGATTGTAATGATCTATGGAGGAAGTATAGTTTACGCCAAAATACCAAAGATAAAAAAGTAGAGGCAGAAAAATCCCCAGAAGTAACACAAAAAACGACTAAGGTTAGCTCCCCTACAGCTTATAACCTTTCAAGTGCGCCGACGAATGTCTCTGTCCCATCGGCAGCAGGTGCTTCTAGTGAAACTTTAAGTCGTGGAACGGCTTCAAGTACTACGTCTGCCGCGTCCACATCTCCTTCAACCTCTAGTCTAACAGCAAAAGCGACAAGTGCACCTTTAAAAGTGGCGGCTCCTAAACCTGTTAATACACCTGCTTTAAATCAAGGTTTGGATCAGAAAATGCAAGATTTGAATAATAGTAATATGCAAATCAAATTGCAATCACAGTTAGATGCTAAAATGACAAGGCTTGGTGCTCTTAACACAAGTCCTAGATATCGAAATCTACAAGTTGCTAGCCCCTATGGAACTCTTATAAATGTAAAGTTGCAGCCAGGTGGTGGTCTACTTGAAGCTGATCGCCCGATATGTGACTCTCTGGACGCATGGAGAAATACATCATTTTTAACGGCTACCTTAAAAGCTTCGGATCCAAATAACGAAATGTTAGTATCAAAAAACCTTGGTGATAAGAAAAAGGCTTTTTTAAGTTCAGAGAATTACTGTATAGGTAATAAAGACAGAATAGAAGCTTGTAAGTTTGGGGAGCCAAGGGCTTCATGTTCTTGTTCGGATTACGGAAATCAATACTTTTTGGATAAATGTAATGAAATGTTCGATTTAAAAAATGAGTCTGAAGAATTTCTGAAAATATCAGAATGTAAGAAGCGATTAGAGTCTATTGTTTCTGATTCAAAAGACTTAGGTGAAAATATGAGTGTACGCAGTAAATTTACTGCGCCCTACATAGTTTCACTTGGTGAAAAATATCTTTGCTTAGATATTCCTGAAACTGAAAGAAAAGCTTGTAGTGATTTTGTAGATAAAAAATTTGCATCTATGACTGAGGCTGAGTGCACAAGCTTAAACCAAGCATTAGGCACTAACGGACGCGATTATGTAAAGGCAAATGCTTCGAAACTTAAAGATTATGAGTGGTTTAAATTATACTCTTATTACGGAAACGAATTTAAAGAGCTCTTTGACCAAGTTGATTTAGGAGTTAAAGTAGAACAATTGCCGCCCAATCAATGTAAGACTAAAATTAAAGGTTTACTTGAAAAAATGATAGCAGATATTGATAAAAACTACGATACAGAAATTGCCAAGATGAACCCTAGTTTTGTTACAACAATGTGGAATAGAGATAAGTTAGTTAAATCTAGAGTGGTTGAACTTTGTAAAGAAAAAAAATGTAAAAATCTTTTCTCAATTTTTAGAGAGCCAAAAGATAAGAAATTAAAGAAGAAAGAATTAAATCAAGTAATGGTTAATGAGATGAAAGATATCACAAGCTTTTTTAGAGATTTAAATCTGCATGTAAAATTATATGACTCTCACTGTCCACAGATGTCAACTTCACCGATTGCACCTAATCCGCAAAATAATCCGTTATTTAAGGGTCGTAACTAAAACTGAAGTGCTCCTATATGGCAAAGGCATACCTTAGTCTAGCTTACCCTATTTATGTTAGACTCTGCCCCTGCTCCTATCATACTGAACGTATAGGAGGGTTTTTATGAAACAACTACTATTATTACTAGCTATCAGTGTAATGGGTATTACTGCCAATGCAGCGGTTTATTTTACCCCAAGCCTATTTTATATGAAGTATGAGGTAGAGCAAGGTAGCACGGCAGAATCTGAGCTAAGTATATATAATTTTAAATTAGGAATGACTCTAGCTTCTGGATTATACGTGGGTGGTGTTTATGATATGGAAGCGATGGATGATAATGATAGAACATCATATGGTTTAGGCGTTGGTTACATTAAAGATGGGTGGAACTTGCACTTTACCTATTTTTTAAGCTCAGAGCGCGAGTCAGGCTCATCCGAATACACCGGCACTGGAATGAACTTTGAGATAGGTTACTTATTTCCACTTGGAAGCTGGTCTTTAGGGCCCACATTAACGTACAGAATGTTTACTTACGATGAATATGATGACGCAAGCATAAATCCCGAGAGAGATGAAAATCGTTTCTTACCTTATGTAACATTACAGTTTATGTTCTAGTTATGGCAAAAGACAGTATAGATTTACATGGATACAGAGTGGATGAGGTGGCGGATGAAGTTGACCGTTTTTTAATGAGGCTGTCTTCATCTAATTTAAAACGAGCGAAAATTATTACCGGAAAAGGTAGTGGCGCTGTACAAAAAGCCACTATTGAATATCTAAAGAGAGCTGGTTATCATTTTGCTTTTGAAAAACTATCAAATGGAAAAGAAAATTCTGGTGTTTTAATTTTATTTTTGGATTGATCATGCTATTACAATTACTAATTTCTTTTGCTTTTTCTGATTTAA
>JAGRAL010000155.1 GCA_020434605.1 Bdellovibrionales bacterium | reverse complement strand
ATTGGGAGCTCAGAAATATTTTTAGATTCATTTGATAAAAGATGAGCGTAAAAGCCAGGAGGCCGTCTTACTGTTTGAGCCGCATTATTAATTAATATATCCAGGCGATCTAAGTGTTGCTGCATATAGCGTGCAAAAATCTCAACACTTGGAGTATGTCTTAGATCTAAGCCATGTATTTCAAGGCGGTCTTTCCATTTATAAAAGTCAGCTTCTTTTGAAAACCTAAGAGCCGAATCCACCGGAAACCTTGTGGTAGCAATCACTCTTGCGCCCGCTCGAAGCATCATCAAAGTACAGTGATAACCAATTTTTAAACGAGAGCCAGTGATGATAGCGACTTTTCCGTCTAGGGGAGCGGATTGAAATCTTTTTGTATAATTTAAATCCCCGCAAGGTGTACACATAGAATCGTAAAAGTGGTGGACTGTTTTATACGGACTTTTACAAACGTAACACTCTTTTTCTTTTACAAATTCACGGTTAGGAGTATCGATCGTAGTTAACTGTAGGGGAGCTTCAAAAATATCTGGTATGCGAGCACGCCTAATGCCAGTTTCAGCACGAGCCTGCCTTTCTTTAAGAGCCACTTTTTTTCGAAGAACATTCTTTAAATCTTTATTGCGCTTTTTGATCTCATTGCGGTCAGGCCTAGACAGTATCCCAGAGAGCTTAAGGATTTCAATCTTAGCCTTCTCATCCATCTGAAATAGCAACGAGGTATCACCCACAAGTTTTTTTAAAACTTCTATGCAATCCTCAATTTGCTTATTGTTAATATTGGGTTTGTCTTTCAATTCTTTGCTCCCTAGGGCTTAATTATAGCAGCCATGGCTTATTGTCTAGGGAATGCTTAGTTAATAATTAAAAATGGGGTTTATGATAAAGATTTAACTAAATCACCTCTCAGAACTAGCCTCCACATCCCCTTAAAAACTGCTACCATTTAAGTATGCTTATATGGCTCCTTGGGATGGCTTTCGCTAACAATCTATGTAGCGTGGATTACTACAATCCACCGCTTGAGGTATTTTCTCAATACCAATGTCTAGAGGAAGACCTTAGAAACCCTGCCAGCATCGAAAAGCTTAAGCCTCAGCTTAATGCCAGCAAGGATGGGTTAAACCCTAAGTGGACCTCACAACAGAGACGAATTTACCATATGCTTCGGTCAAAGAGATTCGATGGCTTCGATGCAAATGGTGACGGAACCTCAGACATTAGCATTACAAAATTACAGGGTGGAGGACAAAAAATCACCTTCGCCAATCGAGGAGATGGAAAAATCACGCAAATTAGTGTATTTGATACCTACGGAAAGTTAGTTTCTGAAAGGATCGATACCGATATGGACGGCCATGTAGATCAAGTCTACGAATGTAAAGACCAAGTTTGCGAACGCAAGTTTAACATTGTTAATGGTAAAGCCACGTCTATGGTCCGTACGATAGCTAGCAGTGACAACAAGCAAGTTGTTGAGGTTTATGAAGCTAAAAATGGCGATCTTCAATTTGTAGAACGAAACACCCAACCCGTTAAAATTTTAGATTTTGCAAACTCATTTACTGAAGGGGATTTTTGTTTTACTTGTTACGATAAAAATTACTCTAAATTTTCCGAGATGCTTAAGGATTTCGAAAACAAACCTAAACCAATTAAATTACCAAAAATCGATGACTTTTATATGTCCCGCGTAGGTGTATTAATTCATGAAGAGTGCTTCGAAATCTACGGTGACAAGTTTGATGTAGAGCAAGCAGTCACAGACTCCGTCGTAAAAGGCTTTTCTTGTATGATGAAGGGTAAGGAGTTTGCCAATAAAAAGGAAGCCAGTGGGGATACTTTCTACGCCAATGGAGGAGCTGCTTACACCAGCCATATACCAAGGTTAGTAAACTTATTTACCCAGCAAAAAAAAATAAATTATGCGCCAATACGTTCTACGACTTCTGACGGAGCTAAGTTTAGAATGGATTTAAAAAATCCTTGTAAAGAGTTAAGTAAAATACCTGGGTATGAAAACTTACCTATTTATGATGACTGTAAATTTGTTCCCGAAGTAGAGCTAGGTAGACCTAAAATATTTTGCAACCCTGATGAGCTAACACTAGCCGCTGAAAAAAGAGAGGGAACCGATCTATTGGCCAGTGCACATGATAGAGCCTTGGGTAGCTTGCCTAATTCAGTTTATCCTTTATATAAAAACTGGAAGGGTAAGACAAAAGTTTATAACCCGCCAGCGGTTACATTTTTGCCTGCCGCACACGGTATTGATGAAGGCACATTTCAGTCGACACTATGGCACGAGCTAAATCACAATTGTGGCTACGAGCATAATAGTAAGGAGCATATGGATCCTTATTTCTGTCAAGTAGCCTGTTTTTGGAATGAACATGCATCTAAAACGCAGAGCCCTAGTACGCGTGCTGAATCTGCCAAGGCCTGTATTAGTAACGCTAAGCCTACATCTAGTGACAATGCTGCTGCTAATCGCATAGGCAACACACTAAGCTACTAATCACTGCTTGCTTTAGCTGCAGGTGTATCCTTACCAGATTTTTTAGGACATATAATATTACTTTTAAAATGTAGCTCATAAAAAGATGTAAGTAAGGTTAAATCATCTTTAAAGGATCCCTCTGCTTTAGTTGGCCACTTCTTTTTATTTAAATTTGAATAACTTATTTTTTCTAAAGAAAACGTATAATGTATTGAACTATCGCTATTGTATTTAGCTACGTATGGAATTTCTAAAATTTTTTCTATTGGGATCAGATTGTAGGTGTCAGTGTCAATTGTATCAAAAGGGTCGTCGCTGTTGTCGCTATTACCTTTTGCAAATAATGGGGATGATGGAGCTGATAGAAGTTTGTTATATGTTTTATATAATATGGGATACACTCCCTTTCCTGCGCTATCTGCTTCAAGGTCACAAGGAATTTTTTGACAAGCTAAGGCCATCATAGTTTCAGCGCAAATTTTAATGTCATTACTATTTAGCTCATATCCGGTTTTAGATAGAGGATAGTCAATATATTCCTTACAAATAGATTTTACATCTGTCTCGGCCTGGGCATAGCATGATGTTGCATTTGACTCTTTATCGAGACATTGAGTTTTGTATTTGCTACCGGCTTCACCCTCACCACAATATTCAGAAAGTGTTTTTGGTAAGCAGGCGTTGCTTTTAAGTTCTTCTGGAACTTTTTCAAAGCCATATTCATTTATTGTGTGTAAGTTTAATGCCCAGGCTTTTCTCTGACAGTTATAGTTTATGTCATCTGCCTGGCCAATGCGGGTAACTAAACTTATAGGCGGAGGGCCACTACTTGCAACGGTAACTCCCGTCTCTGCTACAGCTAAAGATTTTGAAGGACTTCCATTAACAGCTAAGGGTGCAGAGCTAGTCGGTTTACTTGCTACAGTGCTGCTGCTGGTAGTACCATTTGATGAAGAGCTCACGCTTGTGTAACCGCTTCGTGTATTGCCTCCGCTAGTAGAGGGTCTTGCGGCTCCTCCCACATTCATCATGCCTAAAGATGGGTTAGAGCTTACTTTAACTGCTCCTACACGACTACTTTTAGAAGATCTTGTTGATGAGCCAGAGGAGGCGACACCTCTTGATTGCCCTCTAGATATACTTGGGATTTTTAAATCATACGGCACAAAGGTAGCGCTGGATTCAATCCCAAAGCTTGAGGGTAGGGTTGTGGCCTGTGGTCTTACTTGTAAAGATAATCTGTTTGTTAAAAAGCCACTAAACGGATTGGTCTTTGCACCTTCTAGTGCGTTGGCGACTTGTTTTTTGCTAGGATCACCGTTAGAGCCGCGTCCTCCGCCTTTACCACCAGCAAAGTTTCCGCCTCCGCTAGAGCCAGCGCCACCTCCACCACCTGATGAAACAACGGCTCCTAAAAGTTTTAACTGGTCATTAGATAAGTTTAATGAAAAATAATAAAGGTTTCCGTCTGCTGTGTACAACATTGCAGGATTTTGCGTAAGAAGATTTGATACGTATCTTTCATGTTCTGTTTTTACAAACTGCGGATTATTGGTATCACCAACATAGAGCTTTGCAAACTCAGCCTCGGTCAATGCGGGTAACATAAGGTTTGCAGCTCTTAAACCGTTTACATCATGTAGCTTCATCGCTTTGGCAATCTCGCGAAGAGAGTAAACACGGCTGGGCTTTATCCCACCAGGAACTTTTTTAAAGTAAGATGAGATCTTTTCATATTGTAATTCTACAAGGCTTGGCTCTTCTGAGGCACGCTCCTTGGCTTGTCTTTCTAATTCACGTCGTCTGAACTCACAATGCTGCTTGATGGTCATCTGACGCTCATCATTTCCGTACATGATTTTTATTTTTTCGTTAAAGTTAGAAGCAAACAAGACCCGGTCTCCACAAAACATATAGTTGTTTCCACGGGGTAGTTCGGCCCATTTTCCGTAGGGATTGTTTGGTGAATACGTAGGGAGTTTTGCAGCCCACGCTTGGCTTGCAATTACCTCAAAAAGAAGAAATAAAAAGATGCTGAATTTCACTCTTATTATATCGGAATGAAACGGATTTTATTTAAGGCTTTTAGCCAGTTTTAGTGTCTCAATTTGAGACGAAAACAGAGGGATATTCCGTGCCTCTACGGTCGATAACTGTAAACAAACCTATCACTTATAGAATAATTACATACACAATTACTAACCATTTAAAGTTGTTAAATAACTGATATAAATAGTCTTTATTGCAAATAAATAATGTTTAGCGCGAGGTAAGCTTGAAATTTAAAACTAACAACAACAAAGTTTTAAAAGCCAAATCTTGTACTTAATGAGAATGTGACTTAGCTAGGAGTTAACGTGTCTTTGAATTGTAGGAGTCGCAATGTCAACTCTGGATATAAACTGCATATTAGAGGAATCGGGCGACGAGATTTTAGGTCACAATCCTATGCAATATTAACTGAGACAGTGTGATGAACACTAGGTCTTTCCTCTACCTCAGCTTTTCATTTTTATCATACATAGGTGACATAATACTTTTATATTCACTTCCTACTGGTTTAGGCGTGCACAAAAATGATTTAAGTTATACGGCCTTACTTTTTTTAATTCCAGCCGTCGCAATATATAGTTCGACGTTTTTAAATAAGAAATTACAAGCAAGAGTAGATAGATCTAATAGGGATTATGGCTTTTTATTGCTAGCTATTGCCCTTGTAGAAATATTGATATCAATATTTTGTGTTATATTTTTTAATACTGAATTCTTGGTGCCATTAATTTTATCGTTTGTGTTTCTGTATGCTTTTTCTAAGGAGGGGATACCAAGACTATTATATGTAGTTTCAATATACCGATACTTTTGTACTGATGAAGAATATAAAAAAATTGCTGGTATTGACTATGCCCTCAAGATATTAGCAAGTTTTTTTGGTATATTTATAGCTTCTCAGTTAATTAGGAGCGAGACTTGGATATTCTCGCTTCTGTTAGACGCTCTCACATTTATTCCTCTTGGTGCATTTTTAATATTTTTTGCTAAAGATATTGTATCTGAATATAAGCCTGTAGTGCCAAAAGAAGCGATTAAGCATAATATTGTTCTAGAAAAAATTCGATTAATTGTTCCATTAATGTCATTTGGCAGTTGTCTCTTTTGGCCACATTTATCGATGTTGTCTGGAAAATTAAATATTATTATGCCTTGGCAAGCAACAGTCTTAATTTCATTTTTGTCGTTGCCAGGCTTATTATCCGGTTTATTGATTTCTAAAGTTGTGAAGCACGTTGAGGATAAAACTATTGTGTGTGTGCTACCAGTAGTTTATATAATATCAGGTTTGATTTTTCTAACTTTCCCAGACATTGTTACTTTATCCGTTGTAATGTTGTGTAACGGATTTATTTCAGGGCTTTACTGGCCACTAGACTACTCATTTAGAAACAAACTTTCCCCTAGTACTTTAATCAACTTCAATACAAATATAACTAGGAAATTTAGTATTGCTCAGGTTTTATCTTGTGCGATCGTAGTCATGTTAGCGCCTAGTATGAACTTTATATTAATATTAAAAATATTACTGT
>JAGRAL010000154.1 GCA_020434605.1 Bdellovibrionales bacterium | reverse complement strand
ATTTTACCTCTGGTGGTTTTTTTCACAACCACAATCCTAACAAAGGAAAAACACTATACGGGGCTGAGGTTATGGTTGACCCCGAGTTACGCGGTAAAGGTATTGGTAAAATGCTTTACCAAGGAAGAAAGCAAATCGTTGAAAAATATGGGTTAAAAAGAATCCGTGCCGGCGCAAGGTTAAGGGGTTATAGCAAGTTTCAAGAAAAACTAAACCCCGCTGAATATGTAAAGCAGGTAGTTGAAAAGAAAATATATGATCCAACCCTTAGCTTTCAATTAAATCAGGATTTCAAAGTAATTGATGTTGCCCCTAACTATCTATTTAATGACCCCGAAAGTTTAGGATATGCCGCAGTCATAGAGTGGTTAAACCCATCTCTAGTAACGCAAAAGGATATTGATAAGCAAAATCGAAAAATCAAAACCTTCTTAGAAGATGAAAAGCTAGTTCTAGAATTTTTACCTCGCGAATTAAGACGCTTAGTAAGAAAAGCCACTTTTACATTAGGACAAATCATTAGAGAGTATGAGGGTGATAAGTTTTATAGACGTGTTGAATATTATAGAGAACAGCTTAAAAAAACTAGAAAAACAAAAAGTAAAGATCGGCTTCAAACTTTACTTAACGACTTACAAAAAGAAAGCAAGACTGACAGACAAAAACTTGCCCATGCATTCTCTTTGCAGTTAGAGCTTGTAAATATCTGTGAAGCCGCCTACAGAACGTGGCGCCTCAGACACAAGCCCATCTCTCAGGGAGTAAAATCAAAATTAAACTTAACCTATGTCCTCACAGCACATCCTACAGAAGCAAGATCAAAATTAAATGTTGAAATATTAAATAAGTTAGAAAAATTATTTATTGAAGCCATTCATGGTAATTTTTTATTTAATGACGATGAGTTGTCCAGCAAGATGCGGATGATTTGGCTTCACCCTTTATCAAAAGTTCATACCCCTACTGTTTTGGATGAAGCTGAGTACATGTATTCTTTAATCTTCTCTCCGGATCTATTTGATTTTATTCTTAGTGATAAACCAAGTTACGACTTAAAATTGCGCACTTGGGTGGGTGGAGATAAAGATGGTCACCCCTATGTAAATAAAGATGTAATGCGAGATTGTCTAAACAGATCAAGAAGTTACATATTAACTATTGTTCAACTAAAGATTGAATTGGTTTTATATGATTTAGACAAATTAAAATTAACTGGAAAAGTAAGGAAGAGCGAGGTAGATGGGCTTAAAAACCTAATTTCTGATCTTAAAAAAATGCAAATCATAAAGGCCGGAGATGGTACTCGCTTAAAAACATGGACTATGAAATATAAGTCTATACTTAAAAATGCTAGTAAGTTAGTTAAAAAGCACTCTCAGATATTATTAATAAATCGCATTCTACAGTTATTTCCTGCTTTTGTTTTTCCGATTGAATTAAGGGAAGATGCTGGTTTAATAAAAGATGCACTAAAAAATAGTCAATCCCCAATTCGAGCTATGCTTAATGAACTGAGTAAAGCATCGGGTGCCTTAGATATTACTTCTTATGCTAGGGGCTTAGTAATTTCACACTGTGAAAGCTCTGAGGACATAGACAATGCATGCAACCTTGTATACCAAGTAACTAAAACAAAAACCCTTCCTATCATCCCCCTATTTGAAACCAAAGAAGCGCTTCAACATTCAAAGAAGATTTTAAGAGCATGGTTTAAGACCAAAAAAAATCATGACCTTGCTGTAAGACACTGGAATGGAAAATTTGAAACTATGCTTGGTTACTCTGACTCTTCAAAACAAATTGGTGTTTTACCTAGCCGGTACTTGATTGCCAAGGCCATGGTTGAGATAGAAAAAGTAATTAAAAGTGTCGGTATTAAGCCAATCTTTTTTCATGGATCTGGTGGTAGCGTCGCAAGAGGTGGCGGTAGCTTAAAAGAGCAAATTGCTTGGTGGCCAAATTCGGCAATTGATAATCCTAAATTTACTGTTCAAGGTGAAATGATACAAAGACAGTTTGCCACTAAAGAAATTTTAAATTCACAGTGTATTCACATGGCAAACGAATCTAGAAGAAGAAAAATTAGATCCGTCCAATTAGATCAGAGCCCTGAATTAGAAAACTTTATTCATTTAGTCCAAAATGAGTATACTAAGTTGGTAGAGGACGGACCACTTTTATCTAAATTACTTGAAGCGACTCCTTACAAATATTTAGACAAACTAAAAATTGGCTCTAGACCCTCAAAGCGGCCAGGAAATGTTGTGTCTTTATCTGCATTGCGCGCTATTCCTTGGGTCTTATGTTGGA
>JAGRAL010000153.1 GCA_020434605.1 Bdellovibrionales bacterium | reverse complement strand
AATGCCAAGAAATACTTTCTCCTTCACGGTCTTCATCGGTTGCGAGGATTAACTCATCCGCATCCTTCAACTTGCTTTTTAATTCGCTGACAATTTTTGTTTTATTTTTTGGAATACAATAAATAGGTGCGAAATTTTTATCAGGATTTACCCCAAGACTTGCCCACTTTTCTTTTTTGAATTTCTCAGGGATATCTTTAGCAGATTGCGGTAAATCTCGTATGTGGCCCATACATGACTCAACTATATAGTCTTTACCTAAAAACTTACGTATTGTTTTTGCCTTTGTAGGTGACTCAACAATAACTAATGATTTCGATGCCTTACTCATTTATTCCTCAATCTGTTGTACTACTAAGAATGAGAGTCGTCACACTTTATGGCAAATAGAAAATCCGACTCATTGCAATACTCAGTTTTTCAACTTATGCTGAGTTCATAAAAACTGCAAGAGAGTTTTAATGATAAGAATTGAAGAACTGAAAATAAAACCAAAAATTATTTTTACAGATATTGATGACACCATCACTGACGACGGCCTATTGCACGCTAATAGCTACAGTTCGATGTGGAAATTATTTGAGCATAATTTTAGAATCGTTCCCGTAACAGGTAGACCTGCCGGTTGGTGCGAGATGATAGCTAGACTTTGGCCTGTACACGGAGTTATTGGTGAAAACGGCGGATTTTATTTTAGATATGACCGGGATCAAAAATCAATGAAGAGAAAATTTTATTTTGATACTCCTCAACAAGCTTTGAATCGAAACAAATTAGACATAATTAAGGCACAAATACTTAAAGAGGTTCCTGGCTCCGATGTAGCTTCTGATCAATTCACTCGCTTGATGGATTTGGCCATAGATTTTTGCGAAGATGTTCAGCCCTTAGATAAAGCTGCTATCGATAAAATTGTGCAAATTTTTATCTCACATGGAGCACAGGCAAAAGTAAGCTCCATTCATGTAAACGGATGGTTTGGAGACTACGATAAATTAAAAATGGTAAAGACTTACTTAAACGATGAGTTCAACTTAGATTTAGAAAAAGCACAGAGAGATATTCTTTTTTGTGGCGACTCACCTAACGACGAACCTATGTTTGCTGCATTTGAGAACTCAGTAGCTGTGGCAAATATCAAGAAGTTCGTGAACGACTTAAAGCATCTCCCCCATTACGTTTGCTCGCAAACTGGGGGGAAAGGTTTTTCAGAGTTAGCAAATCATTTGCTTACTTTAACTTGATGCCCTTTAGTTGATCACCTAAAGCCGCAAATGGATTGTTTAGCGGTGCTTGCTTTCTTGCTGCTGGCTTACCACCTTGGTGACCACCAGTTTTTTTTCCTGCCTTAGGATTTGCTTTAAAGTCTTTACGAGGATCTCGCCCAGAAGGTTTGAACTTTGGCGTATCCTCACGCTTAGGTCGCTCCGTTCTTTGCGTTTCTTCATCCATTCTCATTGATAATGAGATTTGTTTTTTCTCTTGATCCACAGCGATTACTTTAACTTGTACGTGATCCCCGGGACTAACTACAGTTTTAGGATCTTCTACAAACTTATCGCTTAGTACTGATATATGAACTAAACCATCTTGATGAACACCAATATCAACAAAGGCCCCAAAATTAGTAACGTTTGTTACAACACCTGGGCAAATCATTCCTGCTGTCACATCTTTTAATTCAAAAATATCATCCCTAAAAGCTACTGGTGCAAACTCACCACGAGGATCTCTTCCTGGTTTTTCTAATTCTTTAATGATGTCATCAAAAGTGAACTCTCCTACGATTTTAGCCCACTTTGTACGTAGCTCTAACAATTTCTTAGCATTACCATTCATTAGATCGATAACAGAAATTCCAAGCTCCTTAGACATATCTCTAACGGCCGCATAAGACTCTGGGTGGATACCTGTTTTATCCAATGCATTTTTTGAGTTTGGTAAGCGTAAAAAGCCCGCCGCTTGCTCATAAATTTTGTTTGAAAATCTAGAAACTTTTAAAAGTGAATCACGATCTTGAAATAAACCATTTGTCTTTCTGTATTCTAATATATTTTTAGCTAAAGCAGGACCTACACCAGCAACATACGCAAGCAGTGAATGCGAAGCAGTGTTTAAGTCTACACCAACTTGGTTTACGCAAGATTCTACAACATGATCTAAGTTCTTTTTTAGTTTAGTCTGCAGAACATCATGCTGGTATTGACCAACGCCAATACTCTTTGGATCAATTTTTACAAGCTCAGCTAAAGGATCCTGTAAACGCCTTGCAATCGATACCGCGCCTCTAACTGTAAGGTCTAAATCAGGAAACTCTTCACGAGCTACATCAGACGCTGAATATACTGAAGCACCACTTTCGTTTACAAGTACTACCGGCACTTCTTTTTTGATTTCTTTTAGTACTGACTTAAAGAAAATTTCTGTTTCTCTACCCGCAGTTCCATTACCTACTGCGATAGCTTCAATCTGAATCTTGGACGTCAATTCAGTAAGCATCTTTTTTGCAGTTTCTTTTGCGGTATCACCCAGAGTATGAACCACAGTATGAGATAATAGGTGCCCGCCCTTATCTACAAGAGCCACTTTACAACCTGTACGTAAACCTGGATCTACACCCAATACAGTTTTTGCTCCGTAGGGAGAGGCCATTAATAATTTTTTTACGTTTTCTGCAAACACCGTAATTGCATGATCATCAGCAGTGTCTTTTAATACTTTATGTATTTCGTTGCTAATTGATGGCTGAACATAAACAGTATAAGCCATTTTAGCAGCCTGCTTTAAAAATGGAGTAGCCTGCGTATTTTCAACACTAAAAGCAACCTTTTCATATTCATGGATAACTTGATCTGTATTCCCCTCTAGATTAATACTTAGCTCTGATTCTTGCCAACCACGACGGACAGCCAAATATCTATGAGATGCTTTTGGTGAAATTAAGTTTTTAATAGGCTCTTTAAACTCTGCATACATTGAGTACTTAGAGTTAGCTTTAAACTCTTTTGTTTTATTACTAATTAACTGGCCATTATCCCAAAGATCATTTTTGGCTTTTTCCCTAAGTTCGGCATTGTTAGTCAGTCTTTCAACAACAATGTCTTGAGCACCTTTTAAAACTTGCTCATACGTAACAAAGTTAGCCGGTACATTTTGAAATTCTTTTGCTTTTACTTCAAGCGATGTAGCATCTTTTACTTTGCCTTGGCCCAAATCCCAAATCCAATTAGCAAGTGGCTCAATGCCTGCTTCTCTGGCAACAGTAGCTTTTGTTTTTCTTTTCTTTTTAAACGGTCGATAGATTTCTTCAAGCTCACCCAGATCAAAGCTCTTCAAAATTCGCTCTTTTAACTCAGCAGTGAGGTTTCCTTGAGTTTCAATTTCTTTTAAAATGAATTCCTGACGCTTACCTGTTTCTTCATAGGTTTCATTTAGCTCAATTACTGATCTAATTTGTACCTCATCTAGATTTCCTGTCTTTTCTTTTCTATAACGCGCAATAAAGGGTACTGTACCGCCCTCCACTACTAAATCTAGAACAGCCTTAGCTGAAGTGAATCGAATATCTGGTAATTTTGCTTGTAAGTAATTTTCAAATGTCATTTTCATACCACGAAAATTACAACTGCCTAGAGATAATGACAATATTTTTCGCTAGATAAGTCGATTTTTCAGTTTACTTTCCCAAACCTTTGGCTTAAGTTTTGACCCATGTCGAGAGAAGATTTAGCAATGTTAGATGGTTCCGTGGTGGATGCAGCTGCTGGTGGGCTTTATAAGGTAGAACTTGAGAACAAAGTTGTTATCCAAGCCAAACTATGTGGAAAAATGCGTCGTTTTAATATTCGTGTTGTTGTTGGTGATAAAGTGACTGTAGGCGTCTCACCGTATGATCCTACACATGGCCTTATCATGTATCGCCACAAATAAACCTGGCCACATACTTAATAAAAAAAGCGCATTATATGCGCTTTTTTTATTTTTAGCCTCTGTTCTATTATGACTTATAATTCATGATTAAGTTTCGGTTACCGTCTTTAAATAAAACTGTCATTTTGTGATTTTCAGCTAAAGTCACATAGCCTAAGCCCAATACGGGATGCTTAATGGCCATCTTGTTTTGGTAGGTATTATGCATCTTATACGGAATCGCATTTTGTCCCAATACTCCCGATATAACATCCCACTCAGCATTTTTTTGGATTAGTTTTTCTAAGCTCTTCACTTGTTGTTTTGTCAAAAGGCCAGGATCTAAAATCTCTTCTGGCTTACTAACAGCTTTTGATGCACTTGCTGCCTTCTTTTTAGTGGCCTCACTCTTAAGGGCTACCTTGGATACTTCTGCAGATTTTTTTGAAGCAGATACTTTTGCCGCCTTCGCACTTTTTTCAGTAGATTTAGCCGCTTTAAGGCTTTTTACTGGCTTGGCCGCTTTAGTCACTTTTGAAGTCTTTGCTTTTGCTGTCGCCGTCTTCTTTACTTTTTTTGCTGATTTCGTTTTTGACATAAGTACCCCTAATAAGGCTGCAATATAATTTGTACTATTTTCAAATGCTATACGCACCACAAAAAAGGGGTCTTTGAATGCTTAATAAATGGGATAATGCAAGAATTTGCACTCTATTTCACTGTTCCATACTGGCAATCTATGCTGCGCTTTCAATCGCATCTTTGCAGGCAAATCCTTATTGCCCGATAAAATCCAAAGGTCCCAGTTTTTTAACTGATAAAATATTTCACCAAGCTGGTTGTAAAAATCCATAAGTTCTTCAACTGTCCCAAGTCTTTCACCATACGGAGGGTTGGTAATCACTGTTGCCTTTTCTTCGAAGGCTTTAAAATCTTTAATAGCTAGCTGCTTAAATTCGACAACATCGTCTACACCTGCAGCTTTAGCATTGTCCCTTGCCATTTCAATAGCTCTTGAATCGATATCATACCCAAAAAAACGTAAGGGTGTAGAGCACTCCTCATTTCGCAATTCTTGAAACACTTCTTCATAAGCATCATGTTGAAACGTTTTCCAATGTTCAAAAGCAAAGCGGCGATGTAAACCTGGATACATTTTTTTTGCCCACCTAGCAGCTTCGATCAGAATAGTTCCAGCCCCACACATGGGATCGTATAAATTAGCGCTCTGCTTCCAGCTACTAGCACGCACAATTCCACTCGCCAAATTTTCTTTCATTGAAGCTTCAGCCTGTTTTCTTCTGTAGCCACGCTGAAACAACGGATTTCCGGATGTATCTAAAGCAACGCTTACCTTAGTATCAACCATTTTAATAACGATTGTGAGACTTGGATTTTCATTATCAACATCAGGTCTTTGATCGTATTTATCCATAAACTGATCGACAATTGCATCTTTGGTTTTTTGCGCTAAAAATCTTTGGTCTCTAAATGCATGAGAGTTTGTAACCTTAGCTGAGACTTTTAAAGTTTGGTCAGGGCGGATGTATTTAGTAAAATCATGTTGTTGTAAGTGATGGTATAAATCATCAGGTTTATACACATTGAAGTCTAAAATTGTTAAGAGAATCCTAGAGGCAATAGAACATCCCATATTTATTTTGTAGCATATCTTCCAATTAGATTCGAACTGAACTTGTCGATCATTGGATTTTACAACTCTTCCACCTAAAGAAGAAATTTCTTCTGCTAAGGCTGCTCCTAATCCTCTTTGTGTGGTCGCTACAAATACTGGCATTACACTTCTCTCCAAAAAATTTCTCTATCATCGTTCTTTAACTTAATACTTAACTCAAATACTCGCCTTTGACGAGGCAATTGTGATTTTACTAGTCGCTCAGGCCATTCGATAAAAACAATTGAATTTTTATCAGCCATAAAATCTGCAAGCCCTGTGGATTCTAAATCCTCTTCGTTGGATATGCGATACAAATCCAAATGGTGTATCTTTACATCAGACGTTTGATATAAATTGTGTATAGCAAATGTTGGCGAATTGGAGTTATCAATTCCAAGAGCTTTTGCAAAGTGGTTAATGAGTGTTGTTTTACCAGCGCCCACTTCGCCGCGGAATAAAACAATATCTCCTACCTTCAATAGTTCTTTCATGTGTTTAAGAACAGGATCAAGGTCTTTAACTGATTTCACAAGCCATTGTTCTGACATAGCCATATGTAACTGTAGTCTTGATGATTGTCTAGTAGATCGAAGCTAGCCTTGATGAAATGGGAGAAAATTACAGACAATATGTTATGCTGCTAACCTCACTTTTCTTATCTCTGACATTCGGCTTTCAAGTGATTATTGACCCCGGTCACGGTGGTGTGGACACAGGAGCTGCTTACTACGGTGCTAATGAGTCGGAAATCACTTTATCTGTAAGTCGCTTGCTTGCAAAAAAACTGCAGGATACTAGAGGGATCAACGTCAGCCTTTCTAGAACAAAAGATGTTAGCTTGGATTTATCAGATCGACCCAAGTTTGCTCATAAGCAAAAAGGTGATTTTTTTGTAAGTATACACACAAATAGCTCTCCAGAAAAAAGGGCCACGGGTCTTGAAATTTACATAGAAAATATTTTACCAGCCGATCAAGATTCTTTGTTTTTAGCTTATAGGGAAAACCAAATTCACGCAGGTGCAGCCAAGCCAGAGGGACGTCCCAGTCAGTACCGAGAAAAATATTCAGCTGAAGTTTCAACAATTTTAGATGATATAGCAAAATCGCATTATCTATTTTCGTCCATTGAGGCAGCACAAGTTTTAAAAAGTAAATGGTTAGAGGACCGTGGTGGTAAAGCCAGAATCAGGCAGGCTCCGTTTCGAGTGATTTCTACTGTAAATATGCCGTCAATTTTAGTAGAAATTGGCTTCTTATCAAACCGTAAAGAAGCAGAAATATTAAAGAACCCTAGAGAGCAAGAGAAAATCGCTGAAACCCTCTACAGATCTATTATCAAATACAAAGAAAGCGTAGACAAACGCAAGATCTAAGATATATTGCCTACATGCGAATCGATAAAAGAAGTTATGGTGAAATCCGTCCTGTTTCATTTGAACCTAATTACGTCCTACACTCTGAAGGTTCTGTTTTAGTTTCATTTGGATTAACTAAAATCATCTGCACGGCATCCGTTGAAAACACTTTGCCTAAGTGGTTACAAGGCAGTGGAAAAGGCTGGGTAACCGCTGAATACTCAATGCTTCCTAGATCAACTCACACTCGTATCCACAGAGATAAAGCTACAAACTCTGGTAGAAGCCAAGAAATTTCAAGATTGATTAGCAGAAGCCTTCGCGCCGTTACTGACTTAAAAAAGTTAGGCGAAAGACAAGTTATTATCGACTGTGATGTATTGCAAGCTGATGGCGGCACAAGAACAGCAGCTATCACAGGTGGCTTTGTTGCTATGGCCCTCGCTTTTCATCAGTTAAAACAACAAAATATTATAAAAGAGATCCCTTTAACTAATTACGTTTCAGCAGTTAGTGTTGGTGTAAAAGAAGGAACTTGCCTAGTAGATTTATGTTACGAAGAAGATGTTTCTATCGAAACTGATATGAACTTTGTTGCAACCTCTGACCAGCGCCTAATCGAAGTTCAGGGCACAGCAGAAGCAGAACCATTTACAAAAAAAGAATTAGATCAAATGTATGATTTAGCAGCCGCAGCTTGTGCAGTATTATTTAAAAAGCAAAGTGAAGTTATAGGACATTTCTACCCTTTAAAGGCGTAAATATGGAACTTTGGATAGCTAGCTCAAACCCTGGTAAGTTACAAGAAATGCGTACCCTACTTGCCGATTTGCCAATAACCATTAAGGCGCAAAACGATATTCCTCACTATAGCTCTCCTGATGAAACAGGCGATACTTTTATTGCTAACGCTCGCATTAAGGCCAAGCCAATTCATGTTTTAAGACCAGATGCTTGGGTATTAGCCGATGACTCTGGCCTTGAGTGCGAAGGCTTAAATCACTTACCGGGCGTGCACTCAGCAAGGTACGCAGGCCCCAAAGCTACTGACAAAGAAAATGTAGCTAAGCTACTAAAGATGCTACAAATCAGAACAACAAATCGCAAAGCCTGCTTTAAATGTGTATTAGTTGCCTATTCTCCAAGCGGCGAGGAGTTTGTTTTTGATGGTCAATTGAACGGTACTATCGCTATAAAACAATCTGGCATGGGTGGTTTTGGCTATGACCCAGTTTTTATTCCAGAAGGACAGACCAAAACATTGGCTGAATTGACTTCGGCAGAAAAAAATAAAATTTCACACCGTGGCCTTGCTTTACGTTTATTTAAAGATAAGCTAAAACAGAATCTATAGGAGTTAACGTATATGGGTATTATCTCTTTTTTATTTGGAAAAAAGCCTAAGATCATTTTTGATAAAGGCGGAACTGTTAAGCATGATCATACCGATAAAAAGTGGGATGACTGGAAAGACCGCTTTGGTAAAAACCCTGATTACAACTGGAAGAACCATACGGGTAAAGTCGGTAAAAAATAAAGGTACCTGGTTCCTTTTCCGGGTCACACTGCATAAAAGACCTAGCAATTTTTTTATTTTTTGAATTGATATTCCAATAGAATCATCGTGTCACTATCTAAGCCTACTCTTGTTCCAATAATATCAAAATCGTTCTGTAGATAAAAATAAATCGCTGGC
>JAGRAL010000152.1 GCA_020434605.1 Bdellovibrionales bacterium | reverse complement strand
TATCTAAGACGATAAAAAGACCTGTGCTTTTTGCATAATCTTTTTCATCGATAGTAATCTTAGCAGTAACAAAAACTTTTCTCCCGTCAATTTTTTCAATCGATGAAACAAGTTTATAGGTTTGTGTGAGGGGAAGCATATCAATAAACTCAACTTCAATTTTTTTAGCAACCACATATAAATTGTTGGCCCAGCAACAAGAGCCCATTGTTTCGTCTAAGACAGCTGCCTGACAACCGCCGTGTACGTGTCCAGGAGGTCCTTCGGCTCCTGGTAAAAAGTTTACCTCTCCGTATAAAGTATTTTTTTCTTCTGGATTTACCATATAGGTAATTTTGATAGGGTTTTCACTGCGCTTAGAGGATACAAAAGATCCGATTTTGCCTGTAGGAAATGGCGGTTCTATGGTTTGTAACTTTATCATGCTCGACCTTCGACTAGAATGGTTTTTACTATATATATGAGTATTTAAAACTTATCTCTAACAGATGTACAATGATTTGTGATGTAGGCCTTTAGGCGTTAGGAGATTGGATATGAAGATTGCCCCGATAGATATCTCACATAAGAGCTTTAAGAGAAAAGCCTTTGGTTTAGATGCAGACGAAGTTGCTGATTTTTTGAAAGTGGTTGCTGAAGAGATGGAAACATTAATTCGTGAACGTAATAAACTAAAAGAAGAAATGAGAGATAAAGAACTTAGTCTTTTAGAGTATAAAGAAAGAGATAAAGTTTTAAGAGATACAATTACTAGTGCTCAAAGAATGTCTGAGAAAATGCGTGAAGATGCCGAAAGAGAAGCAAAAATCATCATTAACGATGCTTCACAAAAGGCTGAAATGATTGTTCGTGACGCAAGAGATTCTTTAAAGCGAGTTTACCAAGAAATTACAGATATCAAGCGCTCCAAAATGCAATTTGAATCAAGTTTACGTGCCCTAGTTCAGACGCACTTAAACTTATTAGATAGTCAACAGGAAGTAACTACGGCAGTAAATGCAGCAAGCTCTGCAAATACTAGCGTAAGAATTTCCCCACTGTCTTCAAGTTAAAATTAGGAATTTGATGTACTTCTGAGAAAGAGCAAGTGATGAACTTGCTCTTTTTTTATTTAAAAAATAAATCCAGCTCTAAACTCGTTAGCCCTTTCATTATAGTTAATCAAACTTTCCGCATAGCCATTGAAGTATTGCATATAGAATGACGGGACAATATCTAATCCACCAAGCCTAAAACTAAGGCCAAGTTCAAAGCCACCTTTATCAAATCTGTCTGCGTACTTTCCCCCAGGAAAAAAGCGAAGGCTTAGTTCACTTTTATCTAAAGCTCCGCGAAGAAGTTCAACGAGAGTGATTTTTAACTCTAGAGGGCTTATATAGTCTTGAATATCTTCATTGGTTTTATCTAAACCATGTATGTAACCTAGCTTTACAGAAGTTCGCAAAATCCATTCTTGGTATTCATGCTCCATATTTAGTCTTACATAATTTCTTTCAAAAGAGCGTGAGGCAGTTCCATCTTTTCCGTTAGAGTTATGCTCCCAAATACCAAAATCAATACTATGCAAAAACTTATTTCCTTTAAGGGAATAAGTATAAATTAATTCTGGGTTATAAGTTACATCACGAAATGGTTTAGAGTCTTCACCCAGGTCCCAAAATAAAAGTTGCGTGAAACCGAAATACAAAGGCTGTTTTTTAATCAGACGGTATTTAAAGCTAAATTGAAGTTTTGTGAGTGGGTCACCAGCCGCAAAATAAGTTGAGTTATGACGACTAAGGTTTAGATGGTCTTCGATGCTTAGTAATTCGCTTACGGTAGGGTCATCAGAATCTAAAATCTTATCAAGCTCTTTAGCAGCAGACTTAAGAGAGTTTATTTTGTCTTGTTTTATTTTACGAATTTCAGGACTTTGTTCGTTTGGTTTTATATTTGTCGTATCAAGGTCTGCAGCAAAGACCTGTAGTAATAACAAAATATAAATCATAGAGTAAACCTACTCGATCGTCATTTGGCCCATGTACACATGGGCTTATTATTGGTACTTACTTAGCTTTTGCGGCAGCTAATTTTTTTCTGATACGTAGTGCTTTTTTGCGTTGGTTTTTTTTACGTCTCATTTTTGTCGTTTTTCTGTTATCGCCTCTAGCCATTACTTTCTCCTTATGTGGAATGTGGGGCCAATATATACATTTTGTCTTCTAGGGGTCAAGATGTCCTAGTTTAAAAAGCAGCAAAAAGTGCTCTGTACGCAATTTTACAGGCTATTGGGGCAAAATAATCTAATTTGGGTCTTTCGTAATGGTATAAAGGATGCCTTTTTAAATTGAAAAGGCATCTATGGACATCATTAGTTTCGTTTATTCTTTTTTAACTTAATCTCTAGATTTTTCTCAACACTATCCAAACTATCTTCTACTCGCTCTTTATATCTAATTTTTTTAGAATTATTAAAGACATCAGCATCCTTATCGCTTTCTTCTTCAAATTTAAATTCAAAATCGTCGGGGTTTTCTTCTCTATCTTGCGACCTTAAAGTAGGGACCTTTTTAGTTTTTCCGCCAAAGGCAAAGCCCACATTAGCGACGTATTCAGTTCCATAGGCTGCACTTTCGCCAAAAATACTTTGCTTAACGCCCAAACCTACATAGAGTTGTGGTTCAATATAAAACTTAAACAAGCCATATAGCTTTGTGATGGATGGGTTTACTGCATTGTAGGCTAAGCTTCCGGCGTTTACACGATCGGTAACATCTGTCCGTCTACTTGTATCATTGGTGTAATCGTCATCGGTTACACTAAAAGAACTCTCTAGCCCACCACCAATCATAAAGCGTCTTGAGATATAAAATGCTTCAGCTCCCAAGGGGATTAACCAAGAAAGGCCTTCTGTACGGTAAATAAACCCACCGTAACCTCTTAAATAGAACGATCTAAAGCGTTTAGAAATATTTAAGGTGGCATCTACATCAATAGAGTTGTTATTTAATAACACACTGTCAGTAGTTTCAGAGTAAGTTGCCAGAGGGATTTTTACTTGAAAGCTAGGCATTACCAAAAAGGCATTTTTTCTGGATAAAATGTATTCAAAACCCAGGGCAACATCCGACATGGCGGTTTCGCTACGCTCAGAGGTGCCGTCATTAGATGTGACGGAGTTTACTGTCAGGTCAGTAAAAAAAGTTGTGTATCGGCTGTAATCATATTCGCCGCGCAGATTGGTTTTTATTTATTCAAATTTATTGCTATTTTCTAAATCAACAATATCACCATCTTTATCTAAATTTTCGGTGGTCGATAGATAGCTAGTTTTAATATCAAAAGTCAGTCGTCCTGTGCGTTTACTATAGGGATTTGCATGGGATTGCAGGGCTATGAATATTACAAAGAGACTGCTTAAAAAACTCATAGTTTCAAGGCTATCATAAACTCAATACACATAAAAAAATTAACATTGTAATCTAGACCAAAATCCTTATGATATCCGAAGGTAAAAATGCTTAAAAATAACTCAAAAGCCATAGCTATAGTTTTCATGATTGTGTTCATCGATTTGGTGGGTTTTGGCCTTATTTTGCCTCTTTCGTCTTACCTTGCAAAAGATTTTGGTGCAACAGGGATACAGATTGGTCTGTTGATGATGATTTATTCATTGATGCAATTTCTCTTTTCTCCTGTTTGGGGAAGATTGAGTGACCGCATTGGAAGACGGCCCATTTTATT
>JAGRAL010000151.1 GCA_020434605.1 Bdellovibrionales bacterium | reverse complement strand
TGTGGTCAGTGTACTCCTTGTCGTGAGGGAACTGGTTGGATTGATAAACTTTGCCGTAAAATTGTATCAGGTAAAGGGCGCCTGCAAGACATTGAACTATTATTTACAGTTGCAAATAATATGAAGGGTAGAACCATTTGTGCTCTTTCAGATGCAGCTGCACTACCTACAATTAGTTTTGTTAGTAAATTTAGAGACGAATTTGAGTTTTTCGTTCGAGAAGGAAGATCAAAAGTAAAAGGAAATGTGTATGCCAAAGTGTCGCATTAACGGTAAAGAAGTTGAAGTAGAGGCTGGTGCTACGATCATCCAAGCATTTCAGCAATCAGGAGCTGAAATTGCACACTATTGCTATCACCCTGGATTGTCAGTAGCTGGTGTGTGCCGACTTTGTATGGTTGAGATCGAGGGAAATCCACGTCCACAAATTGCCTGCAATACGCAAGTAACTGAAGGCATGGTGATAAACAATACTAGTGACAATATTAAAAGCTCAGTGAAATGGGTCTTAGATTTTCATTTAATCAACCATCCACTAGACTGTCCTATTTGTGACCAAGCAGGAGAGTGTGGTCTACAAGATCAGTATATGAAATTTGGCTCTTATGACCCAGAAATGGGAGAGAGAAAAGTTAAGAAGCGTAAAGTGGTAGATCTTGGTCCGCAGGTTGTTTTGGATACCGAGCGCTGTATTTTATGCTCTCGTTGCGTTCGTTTTACTGACGAAGTATCTAAAACTCATGAATTAGGTATATTTAATAGAGGTGACCACAGTGAAATCGGAACTTTTGAGGATAAGCCTCTAGATAACAAGTATTCAGTAAATACTGTAGATATTTGCCCTGTTGGCGCGCTAACCTCTAAAGATTTTAGATTTCAACAAAGGGTTTGGTATCTAAAAGATAAAGAGACAATTTGTAACGGCTGCTCTACGGGTTGTAATACAAAAATGTATTACAATGAAAAGGGCTATTTCCGCGTAAAACCTAATTACAACAAAGATGTTAATGGATATTGGATGTGTGATGAAGGGCGTGGAGTTTATAAACATGTAAACAAATCTGAAAGATTACTACAGGCTATCAAATCAGAAAATGGTGAAGATATATCTTTAGCTCCAGGTGCTGCTGCTAAAGAGGTGGCAAGCTTATTAAAAACGTTTAGCCCTGATCAAGTGGCACTAGTTGTTACGGGTCAATACACAAATGAAGAATACGAAGCAATGGTAGCTTCGTTTAAGGGTGACATTGGTTCGACGCAAATCTACCACTGGCAAAAAAAAAAAAAAAAATGAGGAAATTTTGACGGTCTACTTTTGCGAGGCGATCGCAATCCAAATACTAAGGGGTTACAAGACATCTTAAAGAAAAGTGGATTAGTTACTGATTGGGCTGACCTTGAATCAAGAATTTCGAGTGGAAAAATTAAGGCCCTGATTGTTGCTGGACCTGAAGTACAAGAATTTTACACCGATATTCCTGAAAAAGCTCAGTTGTTTAAAAGAGTTCCTAATGTGATTTGGTTAACAACAAATCCAAATGATGCATTTGCTGGGGCAAAGTATCAAATTCCATTAAAAACGTTTGTGGAAAAAGATGGAACTTTTGTGAACTATGAAGGCAAAGCTCAAAAAATTCAAAAAATGCGCATCGTTGTTTCACAAGCGTTAACTTTGAGTGAAGCTATGGTGTTATTAAGTGGCAAAGACATTCCTGTTTTAGGAGAGGCGCTATGAGTATTGTAAAACGTGTAGAGGCAAATGATTCATGGTACATGCCGGCTATTTTTAAAGGCCTAGGTATCACATTTAAAAACATGGTTTTAAATCTAGTGGGTAAAAGAGAGATGATTACTCTTAATTACCCAGAAGAAAAGTACGAATACTCTCCTAGGTTTAAAGGTAGTCACATTTTGACTGTAAAAAAGGATGGTTCTATTCGTTGTACCGCATGTATGTTGTGTGCAACATATTGCCCGGCAGAATGTATCACTATTAAAGCAGCAGAGAGCGAAGACCCAACGGTAGAAAAATTTCCTATCTCTTACGAGATAGACACTCTACGCTGCGTGTATTGTGGGTTCTGTGAAGAAGCTTGCCCCGTAGACGCGGTTCGTATGGGGCCTGAGTGGCAAATGCCAGGAATCAATGGTGCAAACTTTGTTTACGATATTAAACAGCTTGCTAGACGCCCACAATTAAAGGGTGGGATTGTCTCTGTTGTGGATGAAGAAGAGAGACATAAAGCTGGTATTTAATTGACCTAGGCTTTGCCCTTAGAGACTATGTAAGTATGGTTTCATTAAAACAAAGTCTAAAGTCATTTCTTCAAAAGTTAGACAATAAATCTAGATCCATATACTTTCTGACACAGGGTTGTTGCTCCATAGAAGTAGATAACCTGTGTTCTTCAAACTATGATTTACAACGCCTTGGATACACTATCGATATTGACGACCCAAGAGAAGCCACAGTTCTGATTGTTTCCGGCTGGATTAACCCAGCTTTTGCTGAAAAGATTAAAGAAGTCTATAGCCAAATCTCAGGCGACAAAGCGGTAATTGCAGTAGGCGCGTGTAGTATTTCTAAATCACCTTATGTGGATGAAAATGGTTTAAAGCTAACTGATGTACTGCCGGTGGACATTTATGTTCCTGGTTGCCCACCTAGGCCAGAAGCAATTATCGAAGCAATTCGCTTGCTTGAAAAGACTAAGGAAAATAGAGAGACAAGCAAGATTATATACGGAGCTATTCGTGAACTTGGATGATATTATAAAAAAAATCAATGCTGTGCCTAAGCTTGATCATAAAGAATCATCAGATGGCCTGTGGGAAGCTAAAGAAAGCGATTTACTATCTTTTTTAAATGAGCATGTACCTACAGGATTTCCTTACCCAATATTTTGCTCACCTGTGGGTGGTTATTTTTACTTATACTTCTTTTTGGAAGGCTTAAAGCTTCCGATCTGTATTCGCCCTGATAACTCAAATGATTTTTTAGACTCGTTACAAGCAATTTATAAAACGGTGGTAACTTCTGATGCTAGAATTTGAAAATAATTTACATTTAGTTACTAAAGTTGAAGTGCCATACGAACTGCATTGGCGACCTCTGTGGAAGACCCTCGAAACTTCTAATCCATATGAAAATCTAAAACGAATTGCACGTTTTGACCCTCATGAGGCTATTGCAGCCGAGTGGGGATTAGCTCTTGTATACGCACAAATGTCACAGTATATCGCCCCTAAGCGTGGCGAAGCTTTAAGAACATTGGCTGCCGAACTGCAAGAACTATTGTGGTTAAGTAATTATATAATAAATGTATTGCAAGCTTGTGAAGAAAAAATTTATGTAAATAATTTTTTTCTTTTAAAAGAAATTGTACTCGACATGCAAGAG
>JAGRAL010000150.1 GCA_020434605.1 Bdellovibrionales bacterium | reverse complement strand
CGCACGTTCGAGTCGTGCCGGGATCGCCATTTAAAAATAAGAAAGCTCACCTTGTGTGGGCTTTTTTATTTTTGACCCCTCATGTAGTAGAATGCGACTTAATAAGTCTATAATACAGCATCAGTAAAAATAAAGTACCTGTCGTAATAGTAGGGATCCAAAATCCGTCATAGCCGCAAGATTTAAATAAAAGACCACCAATTACAGATCCAAAAACAAAAAACAAAATGATTCCCGTGCGCATCCAATTGGCTTTTTGCTCATCCCCAATCTCACTACCTATCTTATCCTTGTTTAGTACTCTAATGATACCTATTCCTAAATCTGTGGTAATTCCTGTCAAATGAGTGGTTCGAACTACTGATCTAGAAACGGAAGTGATTGTAGCGTTTTGGATACCACAAACAAGGCATAGTAACATTAATAACAAGTAGTCCTTTGAGTATGTTAAAGGTTCACCAAAAGTGCCAAAAAAACCTTTTTCTCCACCTATTGTAACTACCAGCAAAAGAACAAACATAATCCCAAACGTGATGTAATATTTAGGAAGCTTGTGTAGCTTTAGCCTTAGATCTACTAGATATCCACTAAGCATACTGCCAAATAAAAAGAAAAATGGCACAGCAAGCATCCCATAAGCATGGGTTAAGTCAGGCTGGCTGACCTCTAGTGCAAAATAAGTTGCAAAGCCAGTAACATGAGAAACAAAACGGTGACATGCCATAAAGCCGCCCACATTTAAAACCCCGGCCTGAAAAGCCATTGCCATCCAAATTGCTACATTACTTTTATTATATTGAGAGATGGATTCATTACCGTAAAGCATATGACAAACCTTTTACTTCTAATTTTAATACCTTTTGATATCATCTTCCCCAAAATAGGTGCCCGTCTGTACCTCTATCAATTCAAGTGGGTTTTGCGAAATACAGCGAATCAGATGCTTTACCCCAGATTTTACAAATATCGACTCTCCGGCTTTTAGTTTATGAGCTACGTCATCCAGTAAAACCTCAGCCTCACCTTTTAAAATAATCCAGTGCTCTTGTCGATTCTGGTGCGATTGATACGAAATAGATTTTTGTGGCATAACTTTTACTTTTTTTACTTTAAAACTTTCTTCTTCTTCTAGAATGCAAAACTCTCCCCAGCCTCTTAACTCTTTTACTGGGTCGATCGCTCTTCGATCATTTTGTAGAATCATCATTTCCACTACATCTTTAACACCCTGAGTTTCCCCTTTTTTAGCAATCAACAAAGCATCTTTAGTATCAACGACCAAAAGGTTCTCTACTCCGATAAAGCCCGTTGATTTAGATCTACTGGTGACAACAGTATTGTTTTTAGATTTCACCTCATAAGTTTTTGCTAAACTTCCCCCGTAGTTTTCAATCAACTGATCCCACGACCCTAAATCAGACCATTTAAAGTTGGCCTTAACAAATCGTATCTCCTTTAGTTTTTCTACAATTTCAAAGTCAAAGCTATTTTTAGGAAGTTCCTGATATGCATCTACTGGAGATTTATTATTAAATGCATCCATAAAAATAGGACTATGCTGTTTAAACGCTTCACGTAAACAGCTGATTTTTGCAATAAAGATTCCGGAGTTCCAAAATACATTTTTAGTTTTTAATAAATCTTCAGCTCGCTCTTTATTTGGTTTTTCAATAAAACGTGAGACGTTCGATCCCTTTACCTCGATGTAACCATAAGCCGAGCTCGGAGCATTTGGTTGAATACCTATTAAGACTAAAGACTTCGTATCATTTGCGACTTGTATGGCCTCTTTAATATCTTTAGAAAATGCCACCGTGTCATCTACCCAATGATCTGAAGGAAATATCCCCACAATGGTTTCAGGTTTATCTTTATAAATCTCACAAAGGTAAGCAATAGCAGCAGCTGTGTTTTTAGCTTCAGGTTCGACAATGACATAGTCTTTACTGATATGGTTTTCTTCTAGAGCTCTCTCTGAGAGGGGGGCTAGCGACTTTGAAGTCAAAAGGTAAGGAGTAGAAAACTTTTGTAATCTTAAAATAGTCTTATTTAAAAGTGTATCATCCAAGAGTTCACAAAACTGCTTGGGATAAGACATGCGGGAAACGGGCCATAATCTGGTGCCGCTACCACCGGCCAATATAATAGGCACAAATGATTCTATGCTCATAACTAAAGGATGCAGTATATTTAACGTACAGTAAAGTGAATGAACCCGATCTTCTTG
>JAGRAL010000149.1 GCA_020434605.1 Bdellovibrionales bacterium | reverse complement strand
TTAATTTGTTGGTAATATTGACAGCAATGATTGTGTTAATTGCCACAGAAAAAGTCTCAATTTGAGACACGCACACGCGCTTCAAATTAACGCCCTAGTCTCAAGTTTAGACGTTTCAATACCGATAAAATAGTATGAATAAAACTATACTATTTGTCGCGGCTTGCTTAATTACATTATTCTCTTACCAGAACTGTTCAGGCCCTATACAAGACTACGGAAGTGTAGACAAAGACTCCGTGCCAGATTGCCCTGTGTCTCCTGCGCAAGCTAGTATCATTGAGCCTACTCATACTGGCTCAAGCTACCAGTTTGATATATTTTCTGACTTAGCAGCAGATACTATCAGATGGACAATTCAACCCATCATAAGCGGAATTATAACTAACCAACCTTTTTTGGTACAAAACATCTTAGTAAGCGGTGATTATATCGTGCAAGCACAGGGTATGGTTGAAGGTTGCTCTACCCCTCTTTATACTGCCTCTAGAAATTTTTCTGTTTCTAGCGGGGGGCAAACTTGTAATACAACCCTGCAATTAAATGCTAGTGCCACAGAAGTCCTTGTGGGAAATAGTGTTTCCATCTCAATTTCTAATTCAAGCGATTTTCAAGCCTCAAGTATCCGTTGGAAGCTAAATGATGTGGATCAACCAAACTGGAATGATCAAAGCTCTGTTTCTTACACACCTAATTCAAGTGGTAATAAGACGTTTAGTGTAACGGCTACGGCAAATTGTGGTTCAAATAGAAATGCAAGTGTAACAGTAGTGGCAAATCCATCTGCCACAGCTGCAGCTAGTTTAGTTAATTTTGATGCAAAACCTTTTTCTGGCGCTACAAATCCAATCAGAGGTAGCGGAAAAGATTCTGTATATAAAATTGCTAGAGCTAGTGGTAAAAAAATATCTTTGCAGTTTGCGAACTTGCAAAGTGCACAATCTACTTTAACTACAAGCACAGGCACAAACTGTACATTTCCTAATTGTTACTTGTTTGATGTTGTTACTACATCAGGGTCTTGCCAGTACACTGAAAAAACAGTGAATGCTACTGGAACAAATGGTACGGTTACGGCATTTAACTTGTTTATCTATTGCCCTACCAACCAAACTTACTGCCATACAGGACTTCTTGAAAACAAAGAAGCCGGTGAAAACTGTAGTGGCTGTGGAGTTAATTTATATATCCCAACAAGTGGGTCTTCTTGTGTAGCCGTTGGCAATGGTTACTACTCTCCTGCCGGCAATAACAATAGGTCTGCTTGTACAAATACAAAGCCAGCGAACTCTACATATAATGGGCCTGGAGCCAATGGTACAAACAACTGTCCTTGGACGTGTAATTCGGGTTACCATTTAGAAAACAATAGTTGCGTTGCCGATGTAACTACATGTGAAGCAGCTAATATGCAACATTGTTGGTTTCCATCATCTCCTGCAGGTCAGGTAAATGGTGAGTGTTTTACAAATCCATCTTGTAGATGTGAAGGTATATGCGGAAGTGATGGCCAGATAGAGCTTACTACAAGTACTTGCCCATTCAGAGTAGATTCTAGCTGTAGACCTATTCAATAATTTAAATTAATTTTAAAACCTGCAAAGGATGAGTTTTTTCTCTTAGAACCTCATCCTTTATATTTTGAAGCTTTGCTTGAGTCACTTTATCAGATCTGAATTGATATAATATTTTTTGTTCAATGGCTTTTTCTAACCAGATAATTTTTTGCTGAAGTCTTCTTGCTTTAAATTTGCCATTATCAGTCTGTTGCTTAAGCCAATCATTTAAAGTGTCTTCAAAGGTGCCAAAACCAGTTCTCTCTGTTGAGCTAACTAGGCATATAGGAACAGGTTCTTTTCGAAGAATTTGTAAGGCAGAGGCCATCTCTTGGCTCGCAAGTTTAGCTCTATTTTTATTGTCACCATCTGCTTTATGAAAAATAATAAGATCAGCACTTTCTAAAATCCCACGTTTGATCCCTTGTAGATCATCACCTGATCCAGACAAAGCTAGCATAACGTAAGCATCTACCATAGTGGAAAGTTCATGCTCAGATTGCCCAACACCTACTGACTCTATAATCACTGTATCAAAGCCAAAAGCTTCGCATAGCAATATTGTTTCTCGGGTTCTAGCGGCAACTCCACCAAGGTAACCTAGTGAAGGTGATGGTCTAATATAAGCTCCAGAGTTCTGACTTAAGTCATTCATTCTGGTCTTGTCTCCTAAAATACTGCCACCACTAATCGTACTAGAAGGATCAATCGTTAAAACGGCAACCTGCTTACCGCTTTGACATAGCATTTCACCATATTGATTGATAAAAGTAGACTTACCGGCTCCTGGAACGCCAGTGATTCCTATTCGATTGGATTTACCATCAAAGGATAAAAAATGAGACAATACTTCTTCGGCTTTTTTTTGGTCTTTTTCTGCTTCGCTCTCAATTAGAGAAATGGCACGAGATAATATATTTCGGTCTTTGTTTTTAAAACCATCTAAAATTTCTTGAACACTCAATTCACGTCTTAAACTATTCATTATAGCCTAATTTTTGATTTAAAATTTTCATAATGTCTACAGCGGCATCAGCGATTACAGTCCCTGGAGTAAATATAGCGTCAGCTCCTGCTGTCCTTAGTGCTTCAAAGTCTTGGGGTGGAATTACTCCGCCAGCAACGATTAGCATATCGTCTCGTCCTAATTCTTTTAATGCCTTTTTTAAAGCTGGAACTAGCGTTAGATGGCCTGCTGCCAATGTGCTAATTCCTACTATATGCACATCGCTTTCAATAGCTTGCTTTGCTGTTTCCTCTGGAGTTTGAAACAGTGGTCCAATATCAACGTCAAAACCAATGTCTGCAAAAGCAGTCGCAATTACTTTTTGACCTCTATCGTGTCCATCTTGACCCATCTTAGCGATTAAAATTCTTGGACGTCGACCCTCAAGATCTTTGAAACTTTCAATGGCCTGTTTTATTGTTGCCAAATCTTTATCCCCTATTTCTTTTTTGTAGACTCCACTAATAGTATGGATCTTTGCACTATATCTTCCAAATACTTTTTCAAGTGCAAAAGAGATTTCGCCTAGCGTAGCACGAGCTTTTGCTGCGGTCACAGAAGCAGCTAGTAGATTGCCCTTAGTACGACCGCTAGCAATTGCCTCAATGGCCTCTAGGCTGACTTTTACATCTTTCTCGTTTCGATCTGCTTTTAATTTTTCTAGTTGTCTAAGCTGCTTTTCTCTAACACTTGAATTATCAATCTGTAACACATCAATTTTTTCTAGTTTAGTAGTTTGATACTTATTAACGCCAACGATTACCTGTTGGTTTGAATCAATTTTTGCTTGTGTTTTTGCTGCAGCTTCTTCGATTCGCATCTTAGGAATTCCAGCCTCAATGGCTTTAGTCATTCCGCCGTATTCTTCGATCTCAGCCATGTGCTTCTTTACTTTTTGTATCAATTCACTAGTTAAACTCTCTACAAAGTAACTACCGCCCCATGGGTCTATTAGATAGTTAGTTGGAGTTTCGTGCTGTAAATAGAGTTGCGTATTGCGTGCAATTCTTGCGCTAAAATCAGTTGGCAGGGCTAGAGCCTCATCAAATGAGTTTGTGTGCAAAGATTGGGTATGGCCTTGTGTTGCTGCCATAGCTTCGATTTGCGTGCGAGTAATGTTGTTATAAACATCCTTCGCCGTCAAACTCCAACCAGATGTTTGAGAGTGAGCGCGAAGAGGGAGTGATTTGATATTTTTAGGTTTAAAGCTCTCTACGATCTCTGTCCACAATATTCTTCCTGCTCGTAGCTTAGCTATCTCAGTATAAAAGTTCATTCCAATAGCCCAAAAAAACGAGAGTCGTGGAGCAAATTGATCTACATCTAATCCTGCCTTTATTCCTTCTCTAATGTATTCTAAGCCATCTGCTAGGGTGTATGCCAACTCAAGGTCAGCTGTAGCACCGGCCTCTTGCATATGATATCCAGAAATACTGATCGTATTAAATTTTGGCATCTCTTTAGAACAATACGAAAATATGTCAGATATAATTCGCATCGATTGAGCCGGTGGATATATGTATGTGTTACGAACCATAAACTCTTTAAGAATATCGTTTTGGATAGTGCCGTTTAAACGTTTTTTATCAACACCTTGTTCTTCAGCTGCAGCGATATAAAACGCCATAATGGGCAGTACCGCCCCATTCATAGTCATGGATACTGACATTTGATCTAATGGGATTTGATCAAATAAAACCTTCATGTCTTCGATCGAATCAATGGCGACACCTGCCATCCCGACATCTCCAACAACTCGTGGGTGATCTGAGTCATAGCCACGGTGAGTAGCTAAATCAAAAGCAACTGATAGTCCTTTTTGTCCTTGCGCTAAATTTTTTCTGTAAAAAGCATTGGATTCTTCTGCAGTAGAAAAACCGGCATACTGACGGATCGTCCAGGG
>JAGRAL010000148.1 GCA_020434605.1 Bdellovibrionales bacterium | reverse complement strand
ACACTTTAAAGTTCTATAAGCTCGCTGAAGATTATCGCGGACTCTTTGTGAGAATCAGTGGTTTTGATCCTGAGGTAAGAAACAAATTAGTATCTGTAGATCCTGAATTCTTTTACCCAAGGCCCTACCTAGATTTGATTGCTCAAAACGCTGAAAAATTTGGGGTTAGCTCTGAATTGATCCTATCAATCATGAGACAAGAATCTGCTTTTAATCCACTAGCAAGAAGCCACGCTGATGCGTATGGTTTGATGCAGGTTTTACCAAGAGAAGCAAAACGAATGTCCCTTCTTCATAAAATCCCACTAGGAGATGAGGAAGACTTGTTTAAACCTGAAGTGAATATTCCCGTAGGCTCAGCTTATATGAAAGAACTGTGGGACAATTATAATGGACAATTTATTGTTAGTGTCGCTTCATACAATGCTTCTGCACAAGCTGTTAAGGGTTGGATTAAAACTAGGTTTAGAGGCGATGCATATCAATTTATCGAAGACATTCCTTATGAAGAAACTAAAGAATATGTAAAATTAATTTTTAGAAATATGGTTATGTACAAGAGAATGAATTTTTCAATGCAAAAAATCGCATTCCCTAGCTGGTGCTTTACCTCTCTTGAGTCCTATGCTCTTGAAAATGATCTTTTAAATCAGCAAACGTCTACATATTCAAATCAACCTAGCAAATTTACTCCGACCCTTGAACAATAAATTGCCTTCAAAAATCTAAGCTGCTAGGCTTGCCGCATGACATATACAAATTTACATACAGCCCCTACTTCCAGAAGATTTTTTATTGGAATATTAAATCTACTGACTCCAGTAGCACTACTTGCAATCACAACTAAATTTCGGTCCCCACTGCATTTAAACTGGGTATCTATTTTCTCTATTGTTATTTATCTTATTGTTAATCACATAGTCTTAGTAAAGCTCTACGGCGGTAGCTTATTTCATATTTTATTTCGCTTGCGAGTAATACAGGCTGGTGGAGAACGTGGTTTAAGCTGGATGCAAGCTATTAAGCGAGCCCTAGCTACAAACTTTTTATCTCTTTTTACGTTTTCTCTACCTTTTGCCACTGTCTTTTTAAATTCTGAAAGAAAAACTTTGGGAGACATTTGGGCTAAAACTCGCGTGGTACATATTGTTACTGCCAGAGAAACCTTGGCACAATCTCCACGATATTTACTAGTAAGCCTGCTGATTCTAATCGGTCTTTTAGGTACAACATATCAATTGGCAACCTATGCCCATACAGAAGTATCAAAGCGCGGGCTTACCATGCAGTTACCTTTTACTGCGTCTAAAACAGCCGACCTCTGGTCTCCTGATATGTCTAAGCAATTCATTGATCACTGTACAAGTCTATCTTCGGAATACTTAAAAGTTGCCATGCAGGGGCAAAATGTAGACGACAAGCTAATGACTAAGTTTAAAGACAGTATCGCAAGTCTTTGCGTTTGTGTTGCTAAAGAAGTTGAGCAAAGCTCATACGGCAGCAAAGCAAAACCTGATGCCTTTAAAAGCCGAGAGGATTTTGAAGCTTTATTTGAATCTGAAGACTTCACGATTGCCTACGTTCAGGCCTCTGCTACTTGCGAAAGCTCGCTTCAATAG
>JAGRAL010000147.1 GCA_020434605.1 Bdellovibrionales bacterium | reverse complement strand
TTTCCAGCAAAAGTAGCTTGAACCGCTATCAAAATCTACTGTCCATAGGCCAGCAGGTTTGCCCCCAAGCTTTACAATCTTTTGCTTCCATTCCTCTATAAGAGAATCAATTTCAGATTCAAGCGCTCTAGTACGGTCACCACCAGTAAATGCAATTTGTTCTAAATATTGCATTTTTAGCTCTGTAGCCAACTTATAGGTTTTTGTTATTTTAACAATTACCGGCAGCAGCTCGCGTACTTCATTCAAAGTAAATAATTTATTCGGACGTAATTCAATAAGCATAATCCCCCCCACCTACTGAACAGGGCCAGACTACGAAGAAATTTATGTATTTGCATCAAGACTGTATTAAGCGGTTTTAAAATGTAAAAGTTCGTGAAGCGGAGACAAAATGAGTCTAAATTGGAACGTTATGGCCCTTTTCATGTATAAAAATCACAAAGATTTTTCAGTTTTTGCACGTTTTTAACGCTATTTTTCCATACTTTTTGAAATAGACATAAACTGACCCGCCAAAAACAGGATCACTGCTATTAAAAGTGCCGCTATCATTAGGTATCTAAAAAAGTTAGAGAAACTGAGCTCCTCCTCTTCTACACTTTGAATTTTTCTTGCAGCGACTTCTTGTTGAATAATTTTCTTTTTAGATTTTTGAGTCTGCTCAAATCTATCTTGTGTAAGTTTTTCTTCTTCTTTTATGGCCTCTTCTTCAATCTTACTGGCCTCAAAATACGCGGCTCTTCCGTTTGCACTTTTATATTGTTTATTTTGTACCGAGGAACCGCCTGCATTACGACGAATTACTTTTTTAGTTTTTACACCTTTACTTCCGCCATCATCACTTTTTCCACCTTCTTTAGTTCCACCAGCTGCAAAACTAGCAGGCCGTAAACTATTATCTCCGCCGCCATATCTTGGTGATGAGCTAGAAAATCTTGATGGTCGACCAGACGCATCCGAATCACTACCGCCAGCTGCACTACCAGGCTCGTCCCCTCCAGTGTCTTTGCCGTCTACAGAATCCTTATTATTTCCTCTGGAACCTAAGCTACCAGGATTTGACGATGCACCTGCAAACTCTGGTCTTCTACCACTTGCAATAGAAAAAGGTTGAAATTCTTGATCACAAATTGAGTTTGGATTTTCTGCACCTAAATTAGGTAGCTCACCTGTATCTAGTAAACATTGTAAATAGGCGCCAAAATAATTTCTCGAGTAATTTCTAAAAGCATCATTAAATTGAAATACTAGCCCAAGCACAATCACTATCACAATGATTGCGACTAAAACGTATTCTACAGTGGCCTGCCCTGCAGAGTTTAATAAGATCTTTTTTGGTCTGTACAACATCTATATATATAGTATCCTAAATAGGTCATGAAAATCATAGTCACGAAAACTCAATTCATACTTAAATGGCTATTATTGACCTCCATAGGTCTAGTTTTTTGGTGCCCTCCGTCTCATTCTGAGACAAAGGTCAGTGTTGAGGAACTCGAAAATCAGTTAAAAAGTAAGCCTAATGATAAAAAAGTAATGTCTGACTTAGGAAAAGCTTTGTACCACAAAGGAGATAAGGACAGAGCACTTGAACTATTAAAAAAAGCGATTGTAGAGAGCGATCCTAACTCTTACTTACTTGTTGCCCAAATTTACAGAGAGCAAAAAAACTATTTAGATGAGGTAAGAATTTTAAACTTAATGCTTCCAAAGCATCCTAATTATCCGCGCGGGCATGTTTTATTAGGGGATGCGTATGTAAATTTAAACAAACCTGATGATGCTATTGTTAAGTACAGACAAGCCATCGATATCTCACCCAAATATGAATCCGCATACTGGGGGCTTTTTAAAGTTTATGAGTATAAAAAAAATAATTATGAATCTAGAATTATTTTGCTGGACCTAATTAAGAACTTTGGGAATCGTGCAAAATATTTAAATCCACTTTGTCGATTATATTCGGTCGATAGTTTTTTTGAAGACTCAATTACTTTTTGTCAAAAGGCAATTGAGGTAGATCCAAAGTTTGTCGATAACCATATTTATTTGGCTCTAACTTATAAATATGCGCAAAACACGCAGCAAGCAGAAAAAATTATAAAATCTGCCGCGAGCAGTTTTCCGCGCTCTGAGTTTGCACAGCAAACCGCTGGCGAGATCATGACAGAGAGACAAAATTGGGAAGAGGCCAGCAAATATTATTTAGCCTGTACAAAACGCAATAAAAAAAATGTGTCCTGTCAAAGCGGCCTGGCTCTTGCTAGTTTTAATATAGGTAAGTATGACATGTCGAATCGGGCATTTCTCGCAGCATGTCTTTTAGATCGAAAGACGGTCACAGAATATAAGCGTCAAGCTGCTGTTCTAAGAATCAATAAAAAAACTGACTGGTTTAAAAAATTTACAGACAATATTACTAAGTGTTACTAATTGACCTTTGCACCAAGCTGTCATTAGATCTCTTATAGCGAGGTAATATATGAAGTTAGCCAGTTTACGATCTATATCATTGGACGGAGAACTTGTTGTCGTTAGCAAAGACAACACTAAAGCAGTAAAAGTTCACGAGATATGTCCGTCTATGCAAAATGCATTAGACGACTGGGACGGCATTTCGCCAAAGCTACAAAAAATTTATGAAGATTTAAACGCTGGCACACATCCTGATGCCTTTAATTTAGATCATGAAATTTTACACTCACCTCTTCCGCGTAGTTTTGCTTGGTTAGATGGCTCTGCCTTTATTCAACACGTAAAGTTAGTTAGAAAAGCTCGTGGCGCTGATCTACCCCCAGATTTACTGCGAGTACCACTAATGTACCAAGGTGGCAGTGATCGATTCTTAGCACCAACTGCAGATATACCACAGGTTAATTTTTCACACGGCACAGATTTTGAGGGAGAGATTGCTGTCATTACAAATTTTATCCCTATGGGTTCAACTCCAGAGGAAGCCGAAAAACAAATTCTACTATTTGTCTTAGTCAACGATGTTTCACTTAGAGGGATTATCCCGGATGAGATCAAAAATGGTTTTGGCTTTCTACAAGGAAAACCTGCGTCTGCCTTTTCCCCCCTTGCAATTACCCCTGATGAGTTGGGCGATATGTGGAAAAACGGGCGCGTACATCTACCACTATCAGTAGACTACAACGGCAAGTTTTTTGGAAAAGCAAATGCAGGAGAAATGCATTTTAGCTTTGGAGAGTTGCTAGCACATGCTGCTCGCACGCGAGATTTACATCCAGGCACAATTTTAGGTAGCGGAACCGTATCAAACGAAGATTTGAATGTAGGTAGTTCCTGCTTAGCTGAAAAGCGTATGCTTGAAATTATTTCCACCGGAAAAGCCTCTACTGAATTTATGAAAGTAGGAGATACCATAGAGATTAAAATGCTCAACAACAGTAATGAGAATTTATTTGGTACTATAAAACAAAAAGTAGTCTCATCTAAGGCTCGTGACTTACCTTTTGTGAGGTAATATGGAGTTATATAATTATTTTCGTTCTAGCGCATCTTACCGCGTACGCATTGCCTTATCCCTAAAAAAACTACCCTATGACTATAAAGTTGTACATTTGGTAAATAATGGCGGTGAGCAAAACTCTACTTCATATTCATCTCTTAATCCAATGAAGCAAGTACCAACACTTGTAGATAACAATTTTTCTATAACTCAATCCCTTGTTATTTTGGAATACCTTGATGAAGCTTACCCTGAAATCAAGCTATTTCCTTACAATTTACAGGATCGAATCCGCGTAAAAGAATTTTGCGAGATTATTAATTCTGGCATACAGCCACTACAAAATTTAAAAACTACGCAAATGCTTGATTCTATTTTTAATGCATCCTCTAGTCAAAAAAATCAATGGATGCAAGAGTGGTTAAGTCATGGTTTTAGAGCTCTAGAGTCATTTATGTCTAAACACTCTAAAACCTATACATTTGGTAATTCAATAAGTGCGGCTGATTGTTTTTTACTACCACAAATTTTTGCAGCGAAAAGATTTAACTTCAACACTGATAACTATCCCAATGTCACCCGTGTATACAATAGTCTAAGCGCAGTAAAAGAGGTCCAGCTTGCACATCCAGAAAAGCAGCCAGACTTTAAGTAATCCGTATCCAGACGATAATCCAGTCGACACATAAACTAGATTCATTTACTTAAACAATTGTTTTTCTCGACGATTGTCTGTTAGATACGTCTCAATGTGAGACATATTTCTTTTAAAATTTAATGTCTAAAAATATTTTTTCACGGCCAGTGTCAACTTGTTCTACAGTCCAGCTCCTCAAATTTCGCAGATTTAGAAGAAATACACTTAAAAACTTATGATCAAACGCTTTTTTCCCTAAGTATTTTAAACATTTCCCTAATGGTGTAGCAAATTTAGACCGAAATATAATAGTGAGAAATATACTTTTTTAAAAGGGGGAATGTGTGAAAAATTTCTTTAAGAAACTAGTTAAAGACGAGTCTGCACAAGGTGCGACGGAATATATTTTACTACTTGTTGCAGTTGTAGCAATGGTGGTGATTTTTAAAGAGCAGATTAAACAACAAGTTGATGGTTTAGTTGGTAAACTAAGCTCGCAAATTGAAGGATTTGGCGAATAACAGGAAGCTTATATGGCTATTGAAACCATCATTTTATTTATTATCACCTTCTTCCTGTTGTTTGGGGTGTTTATAGGTAATGGTGGAATAGAAACCAGTTTTCAAGAGGCTGCTCCAAAGCTTGGAGCCAAGATAGAAAAGCATCTTGAAACTGGTGGTGGATTTACTGAGGTTTCTTTAAACGCAGAAAATCCTATTGGATGGAATCGTAAATCTGGTTCAGGCGGTACTTACCGTGTGGAAGGTTTGGATAATCGAAATGAATAGTTGGATATTTTATATACTATCATTCTTAATACTCTCCGCTTGCGTGATGGACGTTACCTCGCGCAAAGTGAGTAATCATTTCGTTTTATTTAGCGCTATCATCTGTTTCGCTCTCCATACTTATATATATGGTACTAGCGGAATTATTCCCTCTCTATCTTCATTTGCCATTACCTCTGTAGTGCTACTACCCTTATACATTTTTGGTGTTATCGGTGGCGGCGATTTTAAATTTTTTGTGGCTCTATCATTTATATTAAGCCCATGGATTACTACAGACATTATCATCTTATCTATATTATGGGGCGGACTCATTGGTTTCTTACAAAGTCTTATTTCTGGAGAAGCCAATACTCTTATGTACTCTTTGTATTTTAAGATAAAAGGTTTATCCCGTGGTTTATCCACAGAATTAAAAATTCCGTACACCATAGCTTACCTACTTGGCTGGCTAACATGGTACCGGCACGGGGGTTTGTTATGATTAAGAACACATCAGGACAAATCGCTGTGGAGTTTATTTTAATTAGCATTATTATTTTATCCTTAAGCTTAGCTATTGGTAGAGGATTAAGACAGTCAGAGTATCTTAGTAAAATGACTGGTGGTCCTTGGGCACTACTAACTGGAATGATCGAAAATGGTGTTTGGGAAAAACCACAAGTGGCTAAAACAATGCACCCTAATTTTTTAAAACGACAGGTTTCATTTAAGGGAGATGTAGATTGATCATTAATAATGAGCGCGGAAGCCTAACAATTGATTTTCTATTCGCCACAGTTCTTGTGATGGGCGTTAGCGGTCTATTGTTTGCTCTTTGCTTTACATTAACGGTTGTTGAAATTTCTCAGTATATCGCATTTGCATCTTCTAGAAACTACTATGGTAGTAATTTTAATGAACAGGTACAAATTTCTCAAGCAGAAGAAAAGTTTAATCAACTGGTATATGACAGCCCTTGGAAAGTTTTATTTAAAAAAGATGGTTGGTTTGCTTTAAAATACATAAATACCGGTGACTTTAGAAGCGAATACCCTAATGACATTGACGAGGACAACGCAAAGTTTTGGGGAACTATATTAGAAATTCAATCTAAAGTTTTAGATTTTAAAATACCTTTTTATGGTTCAACGAATCCTGAAGACAATATGTTTAAAGCTAAGATTACTAGTTTTTTAGGAAGAGAACCCAGTGCTGAAGAATGTGTAAATTTTCATAATGAGAGATTTGACAAAATAAAAAGATTAAATTCAAAGTTTCAAGGAAACGTACCAAACACTAACGTAAAGAGTTTTTATGATAATGGCTGCTAAACATATTAAAAACAATAAAGGCTTAGCCTCAATGGAGTCCATTGCTCTATTGGTTGTTTTTGCTATTTTTATTGGTTATGGCATCGGATTTTTTGGAGTAATCCATACTGGTATTTTAAACTCTATCGCATCACGGGCTTACGCTTTTGAAACTTTAGATAATAGAGCCGATGTTACTTATTTTAGATCAAACCGTTTACCGCCAAATGATGTTAGAGATCATTACGCAAATTACGGCTACCGTGCACATGGAGTAAGAACCGAGTTTGCTGATCCAAATGGTGAAGCTCTATGGGAAGTGACAGAAAGAAGTATTTCTATCGGAAGACCTAGTGCTGGTCGACTGGGTGACAGTGACCACGCTGAATTAGGAAATACAATTATGGGACCAGAAAGAAAAACAGTAAACCCTGTATGGCTAAAAACAGTCTATGGCATTTGCCTTAATGTAACGTGTGGAGGGGCCGGATCATGAATAACAACGCTAGTCGTACATTATGGATTTCTATTGGCGCTGCTCTGTTTGCTATCTTTCTTCTGTATTCATACTCGCAAGAAAAGAAAGCTGAATATGACAGTCGACTTGGTACCTTAAAACAAGTTGTAGTAGCCAAAAAAGATATTTTAGAGATGAGCACAATTGATGACACCATGATCGAAACTGTGTCTAAACCTATCGACTTTGTTGAACCAGGTGCGATTGAAAATCCAGAAGAAGTAATTGGTTTAGTAGCGGCTGCTCCTATAAAAGAAAAAGAACAACTATTAAATACAAAAGTATTAAAACCAGGTACTAATACTGGTCTATCAATGCAGGTTGCGCCAAACAAAAGAGCAATTACTATTCCAGTGGACGAAGTAAGAGGCGTTGCAAAATTAATTCGCCCAGGCGATAGAATTGATATATTAGCGGCTGTTGACAGTGGTAGCGGTCCCAACAGAAGAACAAGCGTAAAGACTATTATGCAAGATGTCTACGTATTAGCTACTGGTGTAAATGTAACTAATAATATTCCTAGAACTGTTGAAGTCACGACTAGCAATAAAGTAAATATCAGAAACCTAAACGGGGACACTACTTTTTCAACAATTACGTTAGAGTTAAGCCCTGAAGAATCACAGAGCATGATTCTGTTACAAGCTGCTAATCCGGGAAGTATTTATATTACATTAAGAAATCCAAACGATAGAGCTAAAAAACAATTACCAAATGCAGACTTAAGCGCTTATCAAATGCCTGATCCATCAATGTTTCAGCAACAACCTCGTCTGCCATCATCACCGCCTGAAAAGGTAAGTGCGCCTGTAAAAAAAGTGAATGGTAAGCGTAGCCCTTGGATAGATATTAATTAGGAGTAAGTATGGTTAGTTTTATAAGACTATTAACACTTTTATCGCTTTCATTCAGCGTAGCCTACGCCGAAGACGAAAACGTTAAAAGTCAGTTCTTGAGTCTAACCGTTGGGTTAACTCACGATGAAAAACTACCATTTGTACCAGAAAACGCAAAATTTGAGGGTAACTATTCTCAATGTACAAAAATCTCTTTATCCCCTGCTACAAAAACGCTTCGCTTTTCACCTGAAAAGGTAAGCACTTGTACATTAACAATTAGAGATGCACGACTTAGAAAAACATACGAATATAGAATTGTAGTAAAAAAGAGTAGCCTTTTTGCAATCGCAAGAGAAATCAAATCACTATTAGGTGAAATAGAAGGTATACAAATCAAGATCGCTAACAACAAAGTAATCGTTGATGGACAGATCTTACTGCCTAGAGATATGAAGCGTATCGCGAGCGTGGTAGCCCAATATAAGGACACGGCAAGTAACTTAGTGACCTTAAGCCCACTAGCTCAAAGAAAAATTGCTTCCTTTATCGAAAGGGATGTAAATAACCCAGATATTCAAGTAAGAGCTGTGAATAACCGCTTTATTCTTGAGGGAGTGGCGAACGATACTGCAGAAAAAGAAAGAGCTGAAATCATAGCGAAAACTTATGTGCCGGACGAAGTTGTTGAAAGTGGTGACGAGGCCATTCGAAAAAGAAAGGTTTTACAAACAGTGATTAATCTAATTACTGTAAAACAAGCTCCACCAGCGGAACCGGGAAAGATTATACAAATCGTTGTTCACTACGTAGAACTTAAAAAAGACTATACTCGTGGATTTAGGTTTGAGTGGATGCCTACACTTGGTGACAATACAAATGTAACTTTTAGCCAAGGTGGCTCTAATGAGAGTAGCGGTATTGTTAGTCAAATTACCGGTACAATTTCAAACCTTCTGCCAAAATTAAATTGGGCTAAAGCTCATGGTTACGCTCGAGTTCTTCAAAGCTCTAGCATTATCGTTCAAGACAGTAAGTTAGGAATTTTAGACTCTAACACAAGGGTTCCATACCAAACCGTTGGAGCTGAGGGACAAATTTCTACACAATTTGAAAACGTGGGTATCACAACAAAAGTTACTCCACAAATCATGAGTGGAAAATCAGATTCTATTCACTTACAAATTGATTTCGTAGTGAGTGCTCTACTAGGCATGACTCAAAGCGGCCCTTTAATTAACAGAAACAATGTGAACACAGTGATTATGGTTAGAAGTGGTCAAAGTGCTGCTATCGGTGGTCTAGTACAGTCTTCAAGCGGTACTGATTTTAATAAACTACCAAACTCAGCTGCAAATAATCCGCTTTTCTCTCTATATGCTTCTAAGAATTTTAGACGAGACCAAAGTCAGTTCGTGGTATTCATAACACCAGTCATCAAGTCTTCAGCTTCTGAGGGTTCTGATGAGATCAAACGAAAATTTCGTCTAACAAATTAATACCTTCGTTTAGCTGAGAAATTCAGTCCATACTCCGATACATAATTGAGGAGTGTGGAATGTCATTCAACCCTAATTCGCATATAATTACAATTAGCGGCGGTAAAGGCGGCATAGGTAAAAGTGTGTTCGCAGCAAACTTTGCGCAAACCTTACTTTTAGAAACTAGAAAAAAAGTTTTATTGATCGATTTAGATAAAAACTCTGCTGGTGATCAAAACATGATTACTGGTATCAGGCCAAACAAAACAGTAACAGAACTTACTACCTTCTCTGGAACCATTAACGCTCAAACTCTTGATTCGTTGATTAGTAAAAATCCTGTGGGTCTTTATTACTTAGCCGCCGTAAAAAGTGCTGATGAAAGCCTAAGAGTAAGCGCTGACTCTTTTAGTCGACAACTCATGCAATTAACTCATCTATTTGACTATGTGGTTGTAGATGTCGGTTGTGAGTATGAAGATTTACAGCTAGAGGTTATTCATAATAGTAGCGCATGCTTATTTATCACCACGCCAGAAATATTAGCGCTCACACAATCCAAAAAACAAATTGGAAATTTAGTGGCGCAAACAATATCAATGGATTTATTTCAGATCGTTGTAAATAAAGCCAGTAACACAGGTCTGAATCCTCAGAGCATTGCACAAGCCTTACAAAGACCAATCATTGCAATGATTCCTCAAGATGATATTACAACAGCTGGAGCCTTGCAAAAATCTACTCTCTTTGCACAGGCACAAAGCAATACTCCGATCGTGAATGCCTACAGAGATACGGTTAGAAAACTAATTGGTAGTAATATTTTACAAAAATTAAAAATGCGTCCAAAGGCAGCAAAACCTGTGGCGTCTTCAACTCCTACTGCTATTACTTCTAGTAGTGATGATCCAAAAACTTTAATGAAGACAAGAATCCACACTGCCCTAATTATGGCAATGGATTTAAAAAAAGGTATCACTGACACTGATGGCGACCCGGTAAAAGAAGCGGCGTTGAAAAATAAAACTCTACAAAGTATCACTCAAATCGTTGATAAAGAATATAGTGGTCTTGATAGAACAGAAAGATCGCAAGTGATTAAAGAAGTTTTAGATGAGGCACTTGGGTTAGGTCCGCTTGAAGATATGTTAAGTGATAACGACGTATCAGAGATTATGGTAAATGGCCCAAAGAGAATCTTTGTTGAACGTAATGGTAAGCTAACCATGAGTGCCATCACATTTACCTCTGATTTACAACTGCGTAATGTGATTGAGCGTATCGTGACTCCGTTAGGAAGAAGAATCGACGAAAAAAATCCATACGTTGATGCTAGGTTAAAAGATGGAAGCCGTGTGAATGCAGTAATCCCTCCGGTATCTATCGATGGCGCATCACTTACTATTAGAAAATTTAAAAAAGAAGTTATCACTACCGACCACTATCTAAAGTGGAACAGTTTAAACAAGCAAATGATTAGCTTTATAAAACTATGTGTTGAAAATGGTTTAAACATCATTATCTCGGGTGGTACTGGGTCAGGTAAAACAACTCTTTTAAATACTATGTCGAGCTTTATTCCTTCCAACGAAAGAATTATTACCGTTGAGGATGCGGCCGAGCTACAACTGAATCAGCAGCACGTTGTACGATTAGAAACAAAGCCTGCAAACATGGAAGGCACAGGGGCTGTGACTATCAGAGACCTTGTTCGAAACACACTTCGTATGCGACCAGATCGAATCGTTGTTGGTGAGTGTCGTGGCGGGGAAGCCTTAGACATGCTATCGGCTATGAATACAGGTCACGATGGATCTATGACGACAGTTCACGCTAACAATCCAAGAGAAGCCGTTGCAAGACTTGAAACTCTAGTGATGATGGCAGGTATGGATTTACCATCAAGAGCTATCCGAGAACAAGTGGCCTCTGCTGTAAATTTAATTGTTCAAGTCAGCCGTCTGTCTGATGGTAGCAGAAAAATTATGAGCATCACCGAAGTAGTGGGCATGCAAGGTGAGGTTGTAACTTTACAAGAAATATTTAAGTTTAAAGAGACAGGATTTGATAAAAACAGAAAAATCGTGGGTCAATTCCAGGCTACTGGTTTTATTCCAACTTTTATTGAAAAGTTTGAAAGAAAAGGCATCAAGGTAGGGACTGAATTATTTAAAAATACCGCGCCAGATGCACCTCCAATCAAAAAAGCTTCTGGAGGTAATGGATGAGTTTAAGCGCTGGTACATGGTTTATGATTATAGGCGTTGGTGCTTCTGTATTTGTTATCTCTATTTTGTGGAGTGAGAGAATTTTAAATTTCTTACACCAAAAAAGCTTAGGAAGTCGCGATATCATCATTAAGCGCATGGAATCCATGTTTATCGAGTCTTCCGAAAAGCAGCTAACCTACCTAATGCTCCTACTTAGCTTTGGTCTAGGTTTTATTGTTTTTTTATTCTTATGGCCTAGCGTATTTTTTAGTATTTTTATGGGAAGCGTCGTCACCATTATCGGTTGGCAAATTCCTAAGTGGGGCATTGAGATGCTCTACCAAAAACGTTGCAGCAAGTTTGTAGCGCAAATGGTTGATGGTTTAACTATTATGTCAAATGGAATACGAAGTGGGTTAAGTATCACTCAATCCATGGAGCGTGTTGCCGAAAGCATGCCTAATCCCATCAGTCAGGAGTTCGATCTAGCTCTTAGTAAAGTTCGACTAGGCGTTAGTATTGAAGAAGCCCTAAATGACTTAGCGCAAAGAATTCCTGAGCCCGATGTACAGATGCTAGTAATGGCCATAAATATTTTAAAAGAAACTGGTGGTGATTTAGCATCTACCTTTTCAACTATCACAGATACGATTAGAGAAAGGCACAAGCTACATCAAAAAATTGATGCACTAACTGCCCAAGGTAAAATGCAGGGAATTATTATGGCAATCATACCCTTCGTGCTACTCGTAGTATTTTCAGTGATTGATCTAAATTTTATTGGTCCGTTATTTAGCACGACTTTAGGTCGTATATTTATTTTGATCATGCTGGCCCTACAAATTACTGGTGGCATATTCATTCGAAAAGTTGTTACAATAAAAGTATAATAAGAGGTGAACGATGAGAAGAAATCTTCTGCTAATTACATTGATGTTTCCAAGCCTAGCATACGCTCTAGTGGATATGCGTAACGCCAACTTTTCAGACCCATGGATTCACATGGAAGTAGCTGGATCAGGTTACGACATGTCGGTAAGGACAACATACAATAGCAGAACTCTTTACAACGGTGATTTTGGGTTTGGTTGGTGTTCTTCGTTTGAAACAAAACTAACACCTAATCCAGATGGAACTCTTTTGTTAACTGAGTGCGGTGCTGGTGATGAAATCACTTTTTATCCACAAAATTTTAAAAAAGCTGATGTAAAAGGGGTCGTAGATCAAATCATCGAAGGAATGAAAAAATCAGGCGGTAGATTTACTGCTAAGTATTACAATGATCTTTCTGATCAGTTATTTAACGACCCAAAGAAGCGTGCAGAAATGGCAGCTCAGTACAAAGTTGCTGTTGATCTTAAGGAAGGTAGTATTTTTAAAGCAAACCTAAAGAGTGTTGATGCTATTAAGTTTGTAAAAGGTCAGTACGTAAGAAGTTTACCCGATGCCACAATACAAAACTTTGATAAAAATGGTAAGATGGTACGTCAGTTAGACAGAAATGGAAACTATCTCACCTACACTTACAACAGCAAGGGACAAATCGAAAAAGTATCTGATAACAACTCAAGACAACTTAACTTCGTATTCGGTAGAAACAACAAGGTTGAAAAAATCAGTGGTCCTAATGGCTTAAGTGCTTCATTTAAATATAACGGCCAAGATTTAGTAGAAGTAACCAACGCATGGAAAAACAAATATACCTTTAAATACGATGCGCTACACAACCTAACACACATCTATTACCCTGATTCGACTTTTAAACAAGTTTCTTATGATACTAACAAAGATTGGGTAACTAACTTTAAACACCGTGATGGTTGTAACGAGGCTTACTCTTACGAAACAGATAAAAAAGATCCAAAAAGACATTACTGGTCAACACTAACTAAGGTTTGTAAAAATAAAACTATCACAAAATCTAAGTATGAGTTTTGGTTTAAACCTTCAGTAACTGGACAAGGTGATTATCTTTCAAAAGTAGCTTCTGTTGTAAATGGCGCAGAAACTATTGTTGAGTACCACCCAATTCATGAAAAGCCAATTTATACTAAAGAAAACAACATTGTTACAAAGTATGATTATTACGATAACGGTTTAATTAAGGCCAAGAAAGTTGGAAACTTACTAACTAGTTTTAAATACTCAAAGTGTAATAAAATATCTGAGGTAAAAGCCGGGAAAGAAGTTACGCAATTTTCATATGATGGTAAATGTAATCTTACCTTTGCCAAAAATGTAGCAGGCCTTGCCGTTAAGTTGGACTATGATAGAAATGGTAGAATTGTTG
>JAGRAL010000146.1 GCA_020434605.1 Bdellovibrionales bacterium | reverse complement strand
CTCTGAGGACTCACTATAATCAAAGTTTTGAGTGCTTGGATTATAAGTAAGTATTCTCCACTGATTTTTAATATGCATAATACTAAGTGGTTGCACTGTCTTTTTATCTATATCTACGGTTGGAACAAAATCGTTCCACTTAGGATCCAATTTAACTTTTGTATATGTTGTATACGATGGAGATACTTTTACATCGACTGTTTTAGATTTAAACCAAGGAAGATTAATTTTTACCTCTAAGTCTTCTGTTGGTGTATTCTCTTCATCCGTTTTAAAAGAACGATTGATTACATAACTAAATTCATCCAAAAATGTACCCGTTGCATAGTATGTTACATAAGAATTTTTCTCGTACTCATCTGTGTTAAATGCTAAATACGAATTCATTAAGTCATTTTTTCTATGTAGCTTGTAAAGCTTAGTTGTCATTGGGTTTTTAATGCTCACTTCAATATCTTCAGTATCAAAGTTAAAGATTTTAGGCATGTCTTTTGGTATTTCTAATTGTACCTCTAAAATAAACGATTCTATATTTGGCGGAAATATAGACATGTCTTTAAAGATATTTGTGAATATCGGGTTTTCTTGTAATCCGAGCATCGGCGCTAGATGTTTTCGAATGATGGGAAATGTGGGGGTCGTTAAGTAGTTTTTCCAACTCACACATGCAAGCCCTTCATCTGACATAGGTACATCGATATGATTACCATTTAGAGAGTAAAAGTAGTCTGCGTATTCTGTTTTGCCAATTTTTGGACTGTCTTTAGTATAATCGTAATACATAAAATCAAGTCTTGCCGATGGTATAGGTACAACAAAGTCTGTTTCAAGAGTTTGATTTTGTGGTTTATCGCTAATCCAAGAAATGAGTGACCCTAACCATGTTTGTGAAGCATTACCCGCAATATTAATGACCTCAGGACGTTGTTTGATTTGGTAGTTATGTTGATGCCCTTCCATAAGAAGTGATCTATTGTAGGTTACAATATCACTACCAACAGACAAATTGTGAAGCTGAGCATTGGGAAAAAACTTTCTATAAAAAGCACTATCTTTTAAATATGTCGCTGTTGTTGATCCCCAGAAAGGTGTCATGATCGAAAAATAGTGGGTCATGTTTTTAGGTAACTCGCTTAAACTTTTTCTTTTTATGTTACGCGTACAGTATTCAACACCTTTTTGATGACAGTCTAAAAAAAGTCTCGTCGCTACTAATCCGCCTTGTGAGTGAGTGATGATGGCGTATGGTGTGTCGGCAGGATACATATTCTCATCATAATAATTAGCAATATCTTCAAAGATCTTGCGAGTAAACCCAAGCACATTAACATTATCAACATGATTAGAACTGTCTCTGCCAGCAGCATCTAGGCCTTTGGTAGGGTAGGTTAAGTATTCAACTTCCACTCCGTAACCTAATTTTTCTTTTAAAACTTCTGACATATCACAAAATGAATCTGGTCCACCTAAGAAACCATGGATGATGAATATGATTAACTTAGGCCTGTAAGCTGTCTTTACAGGCTCAGCATTTGCCAGAAGCGGACTTAGAATTAAAAAAATGAGTAGAAGTCTTCTCATAAATTCCCCCCTCACAAGAAAACTGCTCGAAGGTTAAATACTTTGTATCAGTCTTGCAAAGAAAATACTTTTTTCATGGCCATTGAAGTTTTTATAAGCTATTCATTAGTCTTGTTTTTTAGGTAAATAATTAATGAAATTCTATGGTTACCGATATTGCTAATATGAGGCTAGAAAAGAATAGAGAAAAAAATACAATAAAATCGCCCTATTCACAGTTTGGGAAGATTAACGGTAAGCATCCGCTGCAAACTTCTGCGCCAGATTCGTACATTTTATACAAAGCAAGAAAGCGCAAGAACGGTAAGGTCTCTTTCTTTCATTTTGATTTAGCTAAAGAGATGGGGTTAATATCTACAAATCATGCTAATGAATTAAACCCGGATCTAGAAAAACAAATACTTGAAACATTCAGTTTAGTTATCATCAACGAATACGACATTGAAAATAAGCGTAAGTTTGCAAAAGAAGATATTAAAGATAACTTCTACATGGCAACTAGGTACTTACAGCTACAACACCCGGATCAAGTGGGTAACTCATCAGGTGATGGTCGCAGTATTTGGAACGGTACTATAGAATCAAACGGGGTGACTTGGGATATTTCTAGCTGTGGGTCTGGAGCTACAAAATTAAGTCCAGCTACGAGTATCTATAAAAAGTTTTTTAAAACTGGAGATCCTACGATTTCTTACGGCTGTGGCTATGCAGAGTTAGATGAGGGCTTAGGAACAGTGCTCTTTAGTGAAATTTTTCATAGAAATCGTATCCCTACAGAGCGAGTTTTGGCTATCATTGAATTTCCTGGGGAGTTAGCCGTAACAGTGCGTGCGTATCCAAACTTAATCAGGCCTTCCCACTTATTTTTACATTTAAAACAATCTAATTTAAAAGCTTTAGATCAGATCACTGAATATTACATACAAAGACAATCTGATAATGGTAGCTGGAAAAATGTTCCAAAACGTCGTAAGGACCGTTTGCTCTACTTTTTAGATAAAGTGACAGATGCATTTGCTACAACCGCTGCGAAATTTGAAGATGAATACATTTTTTGTTGGATGGACTGGGATGGGGACAATATTTTAATGGACGGTGGAATCATTGACTATGGCTCTATCCGACAATTTGGCCTATTTCACCATGAATACCGCTATGATGATGATGATAGATATTCTACAAATATAACAGAGCAAAAGGCTAAATCTAGGTATATCATACAAAATTTTATCCAAGCTGTGGATTACCTATTAACAGGCGAAAAGAAGAGTATTAAAACTTTTCAAAAACATCCAAACTTAAAACGCTTCGATGAGATCTTTTCAGATTGTAAAGATCAAAACTTACTTTATAAACTGGGTTTTAACTTAAAAGAAACAAACTATTTGTATAAAAATCATAGAGCGCAGGTAAAGGCATTTAGAAAAGTATTTTCATATTTTGAAATGGCTAAGTCTAAAAAGGGCATTGAGAAAACAGCAGATGGGATTATATGTAATGCAATTTTTTGCATGCGTGACGTATTGAGAGAACTACCCCAGCTACTATCTGTACGTAAAAAAATCCTAGAGCCCGCTGAGTTTATTGAAGTAACAAAATCTAGCTATGCGACTAAAAATGATTTGATTGAAAATTCGTATAGAAATCAGAAAACACAAGAGTTTCAGAAGAAGTATCTAAAACTAGTAAAAGCGGTTGTTGCTATCAGCAAAAAAGACGAATCAAAAACCCTACTAGAGATGGCAACTAGATCTTCTATAATTAATAAATATGACCGAGTAACCGGTGATTCGGTTACGTGTATTGTAGAGGAAGTTATGAAGGTAAAACCTCGAATGAAACCTTCATCTATTTTTGATTTATCTAAAGAGCTGTCTAATTACCAAGATTTAAACCCAGAGAAGAAAGAGACGCCATCTCGTCCTAAGCACGCACTGATGAAATACATTCATGAAGTGATTAAAGAGCTCCGTGAGGGAATATGAAGTTAGTCCTATTCTCTGGTGGCTTTGAGCGTGAAAATAAAAAATTAAATCAGGCTCTTGTGGAGCTAACTGGAAAAAACAATCCAAGTATTACATATATCCCTGCTTCTTCGTATGGAGCTGAAATTGAATTTCGCGAGTTTGTAAAAAGATTCAGAAAATTTAACGTTACTAAGTTCTTACATTTCGCAGTGGACGTACCATTTGATAAGGTAATTTACGAAGAGGCATTTAAAAGCGATGCGATTTTTTTATCAGGTGGCAATACGTTCTACTTTCTACAAAACTTACGAAAGAAAAAGCTTTTAAAAGATCTAAAAAAGTTCGTTGAGCGCGGTGGAGTACTAGCTGGACTAAGTGCAGGGGCAATTATTATGACCCCGAGTATTAATACGGCGGGTTTTCCTGAATTTGACTGTGATGAAAACGAAGACGGCGTTATGGACTGGAAAGCGATGGGGCTTGTTGATTTTGAGTTCTTTCCACACTTTATAAATTCTAAGCGTTACGGTGATGAAATGAAATCCTATACTGAGCTATCAAAATACCCTCTTTACGCCTCTAGAGACGGCTCTGGGATCGTTATTGATGGAAAGGATATCAAGTTCATAGGTGAGCATTATTGCTTTTTAAAAGGAGCTTGCTTCAAACTTTAAACGCTTCGCATCAACCTCGCGTGTGAAAAAACCTCATTTTTGAAAAGACGAATAACACCCAGCATAATTAATCGATAAGCAAATCCATAATCATATTATCTAGTAATATTATATAGATAGCACTGTGTAATATAACTAAAACCCACAGTTTATTTTGAAAATAGGTAGCCCGTACCCTTCGGAAATTAAAAATACAAGTAATTTCAATAACTTAGATCTCTTAGGCCTGCTATTGCATTTCACAATATTAATAGTTGTATAATACAATATATAACTTGTATTTCACAATATTAAAAAGCTAAAATTAAACATATGGATTTTAAGAAGGTTTTTTTTAGGAGTTTCAAATGACAGTAGATAGAACGGCATCAGATCTAAAAAAATTTAAATTAAAATTAGAAGTTCAAAAGAAGCATGTAAATCAGCAGAGCGAATATAGATCTATTGTGGAAACTATAAAGAATGAGTTGGGTGATTTAGAGGACATCAGAAATATTCTGGGGCTTTCAAGACGGCAAATGTGTCGTTTGTTATTAGTAGATCCTTCTGCATGGACTAGGTGGACACGAGATGATCAGGATGCTCCCCCTCATATTTATCAGGCACTGCAGTGGTATGTGCATCTAACCAACAAAAACCCGGATATGCACGCCCCTCTACAACTTGAAAATAAGTTTGAACTCTTAAGAAGGGATGCAGACAGAAAACTTCAGAACTTACAATCAAAAGTGGATAAAATAGAAAGTCAAAAAACCATTGTTAATGATCCATTTTTACGGGTTTCAGGCTTACTGTCTGAAAACTTTAAGTCGCTATCAGAGAGTCTCACAAGTTCGTTTCAGTCAAATCAGCAAATAAATGTAAAAGAGATGTTTGAAGAGCTTAACTCCAAAATAGCCATACTTAGTGGTAAAAAGAAGCAAAAGAAAAGCGCTCGTAAAAAGAAAGTTGCTAAAAAGACTAGAGCAAAGAAAAAAGTGGCGAGAAAGAAAAAAGCCAAGAAAGTAATCAAAAAAAGAAGTATTAAAAAACAACAAAAAAAGAAGTCGCGTAAGAAAAAATAGCATGAATGCCCATAGAATAGAAATCTTTAATAAATCTTAACAAGATCTCAATGTTTTGTTCAGGAAAGACCTCCTTGGAAATGTTAAACATCGTTTTACAAGGGAGAATTTATGAAAAAGCAAAAGAAGCAAAAACGTAATTCTAAAAAGCCAGATTATACAGCGCTATTAAATGAGATCATTTATAGATTAGGCGGACCGCTTTATGTTGATAATCTTAAGTTAAAAGCAGCGGGAAAGTCAGGTTAATCCCTATAAGGCACATGCTGCAGAGCTTAGCATCCGTATTGCTGTGTAAAGTATTTTTAATAAGACCAGAGTAGGCGTAGTGATATTTTTCTATTTTAGCTATGAAAACAGGGTGTTTTTGACACTTTATCTAGCAATTTCGCTGCGTTTTTTCTCTTGCCGTTGGACTTCCTTAAAGTTTACTATCGTTCCACTGACAACCTTAGAAACATAGTATTAGGGGGGCCAATGGCTGCAACTTTTGAAATGATAGAAAAGTATGGTGATCACGAGGAAGTGGTATATTGCTACGATAAATCCGCTGGCTTAAAAGCAATTATTGCAATTCATAATACAGCGCTTGGACCTGCTCTAGGCGGAACTCGTATGTGGGGTTATAAATCAGAAGATGAAGCGCTTACAGATGTGCTAAGACTTTCAAAAGGTATGACGTATAAAGCCGCTGCTGCAGGGTTAAACCTAGGCGGAGGAAAAGCTGTAATTATTGGCGATCCTACGAAAGATAAGTCTGAAGCAATGTTCAGAGCTTTTGGTCAATTTGTAAATTCATTAAACGGTAGATACATAACAGCAGAAGATATTGGCACTACAGTTAGAGATATGGGCCATGTATTTGCTGAAACTCCTTGGGTTACTGGTATCGCACCGGCACTTGGTGGTTCAGGAGATCCTAGTCCACTAACTGCTAACGGAGTTTTACACGGAATCAGAGCCACAGTAAAAGAACACTTTGGTACAACTGATCTTAAAGGTATACGTGTTGCGGTTCAAGGTCTTGGAAAAGTGGGTTCATACTTAATTGATTACCTTAAGGCTGAAGGTGCAGAGATTGTTGCTACTGATATCGATAAAGAGCGTTGCAAAGAAATTGAAGCTAAACACAATGCAAAGATCGTAAGCCCTGATGAAATACTATTTCAAGATTGTGATGTCTTAGCTCCATGTGCAATGGGCGCAATCTTAAATGATGAAACTCTTCCAAAACTTAAGTGTAAAGTAATTGCTGGTGGAGCAAACAATCAGCTAGCGGAGATGAGACACGGAGATCAACTTAAAGAGATGGGCATTTTGTACGCTCCAGACTATGTGATCAACGCCGGTGGCCTAATGAATGTCTTTGTTGAACTAGAGGGTTACTCTATTGATAGAGCTCTTGAGAGAACAGAAACAATTTTTGATAACCTTTTAGATATTTACAAAATCTCTAAAAAAGAAGGAATCCCTACGTATAAAGCCGCAGATACTTTGGCTGAACGTAGGCTTAACAGTATCGGACGTCTTCGTCAGAAACATCCAGGAAATACTTCTCGTCAGTTCAATACGTTAAAAGTAACGGATAGATAAAAAAAGGAGCCTCAGGGCTCCTTTTTAGTTAAGACTAATACCACCATCAAAAGTATTTAAGGCACCTGTAGTCCACTGTGAATGAAATAAGTGAAAGATTTCTTTAGCTGCTTCACTGCTTGTGCCGACTCTTTTTAAAGTTTGTAATTGATCTGCATCTTCTTTTTGTTTTGAATTAAAATTATGTATCGGTGTATCGATAATTCCTAAATGGATTCCATTCACACGAATCGGTGCCCACTCAATGGCTAGTGATTTTACAAGAGATGCTTGTGCTGATTTTGCTGCGCTATAAATGGAAGTATTAGAAATGGGCTTAGTTGCTAAGGTTGAGTTCACAAATACTATGGATGCATCTTTTGTGTCTTTTAAAAGAGGGTATAGGGCTTGGTTTAATTGTATAGTTGAGAATACATGTGTTTGAAACTCTTTTAAAATTTCTTCTTCTGTGAAATCAACAAAGGGTTTTCTGATAACGATTCCAGCATTATGAATGATTCCGCTCAGCTCATTATGATTAGTAGTGAAGTTAGTTATAAATGTGTTGATAGATTCTTTTGATAGTAAATCTACTTGCTCTAAATGAATATTAGGATGAGAGGGGCCTTTATCAAGGTTTCTTCCAAGCCCCATGACTTTATAGTTATTGTTTGCAAAAAGTAAGGCTGCTTCAAAGCCAATTCCAGATGTAGCACCAGTGATAATTACGGTTTTCATGCCCTAAGGAGTAACACCTTGAAGGTCACTGAGCAATTGATTATATGACGAGACTGGGTCATCTATATTTAAACGCAGATTGCGACCAAGAAAGTAAAGTTCTGTAAGTCTCCACATAATTACGATGTCAGCCTCGTTAGGTCCTATTGCTTCGCTAGTTACTACTTCACCATCTACTTGGACTCGGACTCTTGAATTTTGTCTTAATATATCAAATAAACGAGGACCATTATTATAAATTTGGTTATCTACTTTTACAATAAAGTTTACCCCAGGGTGTAGTAACAGTAAGTTAACCATCACTACATTTTGATTGTAATCACTAGTAAACATCTCTGAAAGGGTGATCGTTTCACCTTTTTGACTTTCTAAAACACTCTTAACTTCTTCAGACAGACTTGTTTTAGAATTTTCCCAAACACTATGGCAAATAGGGCCAGCGCCAAATGAAAATGTAGAAAAAATAATTCCTAATAATAGTATAACCATGCCTTACTCCATGCAAAAC
>JAGRAL010000145.1 GCA_020434605.1 Bdellovibrionales bacterium | reverse complement strand
TTAATTTGCATCACCTCCATGCTGAATTAAAATCTGGGATTATAAAGCATGCAGAGCCTGAGTATCCTATTCACTTTAGTGATGAAAGCGAATCAATACTAGGGAGTGCTGGGGCCATTAAAAAAGCAGCCGACCTATTAACGGTGAATGAAAACTTTGTGCTACACAATGGGGACGAAGTTTATTTTCCGCTTAGTGATGATCTAAATAATATTTCTGCCTCACACAGTGAAGAAGAACGTTTAGCCACTATTTTAGTGATGGACCATAAAGATGCGGGCAATAAGTTTGGGGCTGTGTGGGTGGACAAAGATAACCGCGTCGTTGGCTTTGGAAAAAAACCTTTTCCTGATGCTACACCTAAGCATTACATTGGTACTATGATTTTAAATGCGAGAATCATCCAGCACATACCTCTTAAAGAGACGAATATTCTTTACGATACCCTAACGCCTTTGCTTAAAAACGAACAAGTTGTCGCTCACAATATAGACTGCAAATGGTTTGAAACCGGAAATGAAGCGGATTATATCGGAGCGCACATCGATACTTTTAATCAAATTGATTTACTTTCAAAATCAAATCATTTCAAAAATATGCTAAAAAAATATTTAAACATCTCGCCTGATATCTTAAAAACATCGCCCCTTGTTTTTAGACAAGGAGAAGTGAGCGTTGATTCTTCTGCCGAACTTAGTGGTTTTGTGTGGCTATTGCCAGGAGCTAAGATTGGAGCCAAGGCGGAAGTTTCAAATACTGTCTTAGGCGAAGGTGCTAGTATTTTACCAAATGAAAAAATATTTAGTAAATTAGTTTTACTTTAAGAAATTTTACCTAAAACAACTGGTTTCTTTGCACCACTACAGTTTGGAAGATTACCCGGAATACCATGAATACCTAGAAGCGCCAGATATGCAAACGCAGCACCTTCGATATGTTGTGGGTCCCAACCCAAATCTGCCGTTGTAGTAATTTTAGTATTTGGTAAGTAGTATGATATTCTTTGTAATAAAAATGAGTTCTTAGCTCCGCCACCGCAAAAATATATTACTTCGGGATACAACTTATTTTTAATATACGCATCCGCCACAGTGATAGCCGTAAATTCCGTAAGTGTTGCAAGCACGTCTTGCTTTTTAAGTTTTTTGATAACAGTATTAAATCTCTTTAAAAAGTTGGGACCAAACTCTTCTCTCCCACATGACTTAGGTGGTTTTTGTTGAAGATAGGGATGCCTTAATAATTTTAGTAGCATGTTAACATTAACAAGTCCCTTTTTTGCTAATTGTCCACGATCATCAAATGGTATCGACAAATATTTTTGACAATATGAATCCATTAGCAAGTTACCAGGGCCGGTATCAAAACTTGATTCTACTTTTTTATTTTTTATAAACGTTAAATTAGATATTCCGCCCAAGTTATGAAGTGCTACCGCCTTGTGTGTATTGACCATCTTTTGATGAAATATTCCTGCAATCGGAGCTCCCCGCCCACCGGCTGCAATATCGGCCTGTCTAAAATCAGACACCACATTACAATTTAAAGCCTGTGCTAAATAGCTTGATTCTCCAATTTGAAGACTTGCTTTACCTGACTTATGAAATATAGTTTGCCCACGTAAACCTACTAAATCTATCTTCCATTTTTTGCGTTTCACTATTTTTTTTATCGCTTCGGCGTAGTAACGGCCCAACTCATGACTTAATAAAC
>JAGRAL010000144.1 GCA_020434605.1 Bdellovibrionales bacterium | reverse complement strand
AGATGTGATCATGGTGGGTGAGATCAGGGACTATGAGACCGCAGAAATTTCGATCAACGCCTCTCTGACTGGTCACTTAGTTTTATCTACGCTTCACACAAACGACTCAGCTGGCGCCATTCCCCGTCTATTAGATATGGGATGTGAGCCATTTTTGATTTCGTCTTCTGTGGTTGGAGTGATCGCACAGCGACTAGTAAGAGTACTTTGCCCACATTGCAAAGCCCCACATGAACCAAGTGAAGCTGACCTTATGGGGTTAGAAATCACAGCAGACATGACAGTAGGAGCTAAGTTCTTTAAAGCTATTGGATGTAACCACTGCAATCAAAAAGGTTACTCAGGAAGAACTGTGATTTCTGAATTGATGGTGATCAACGATGAAATTAGGCAGCTAATTTTACTTAGAAAAGATGGTGGCTCGATCAAAAAATCAGCTATTAAATCTGGCATGCGCACCGTTAGACTAGATGGTGTAAAAAAAGTATTACAAGGTATTACTACTATTGAGGAAGTCTTACACTCAACACAAACGGATGAATAAATATGCCTTTATATGAGTATCGCGGCACTGGTCCTGGCGGAAAAAGTCTACGTGGCACGATTGACGCAGAAAATGAAAGAACCGCTCGCGTAAAATTTAAAAAAGAAGGCGTATTTTTACAAAGTTTACGTAACCGCCAAAAAAGTATAAAAAAAGCTAATGCTTCTAACACGAATTTACAAAGAAAAGTATCTGTTGAAGATATGGCCTTAATGACCAGACAATTAGCTACCTTATTAAAAGCCAATATCCCTCTTGTTGAATGCTTAAGTGGTGTGTCTGAACAGTTAGAAAACCCTCAATTAAAAGCTGTGATGACTGACATCAGAGACCAAGTAAACGAAGGTAGCTCTTTTCATAAAGCACTTAACAAGTACCCAAAAGTTTTTAACACCATTTATATTAGTATGGCCGAAGCCGGTGAAGCCTCAGGAACTTTAGATGTAATCTTAATGCGACTTGCTGAGTTTACAGAGTCGCAAAACGAACTTAGACAAAAAGTAACCTCCTCCATGATGTACCCTGTTTTAATGATGGTATTTACACTTGGGGTTTTATTGATCCTATTTATATTTTTAATTCCTAAAATTACTGCTATTTTTGATCAGTTTCCCGAGTTAGTTTTACCTTGGTATTCAAAAATGATTATCGATCTCAGTGATTTTTTGATTGAGTACTGGTTATTTTTATTTATCGCAGTTACGTCGATGATCGCCATGTTTTTACGATGGAAAGCAACACCCAATGGATCAGCACAGTGGGACACTATTTTATTAAAACTGCCTGTCATTGGTAAAATGACCCGTATGATTGCTGTCAGCCGCTTCACTCGTACCCTTAGCACACTACTTACAGGTGGTGTGCCAATGCTACAATCCATGGACATTGTAAAAAACGTGGTAAGTAATCATGTTTTAGAAAAGGCGATTACTGCCTCACGTGATAATATCAGTGAAGGGGAAAATATTTCTGGACCTTTAAAAAAGTCAGGAGAATTTCCACCACTTGTAATCCATATGATTAATATTGGCGAAAAAACAGGCGAACTAGAAGTAATGCTGACGCAGGTCAGCGATGCTTATGACTTTCAAGTTAGGAACTCAGTTGAAGGCTTAACAAGCATTTTGCAGCCCGTAATGATAGTTTTTATGGGAATAGTTGTAGGAATCATAGTTTTAGCTATAATGGTTCCTATATTTCAGCTGCAAAACATTGCGCAATAAGAACAGGAGTTATTTCATGAGAGCTAAGCAACTACTTCGTAATCAAGCAGGTATGACATTAATTGAAATCGTAATCGTACTAGCCATCATTGTTGGTATGGTTTCTTTATTTTCAGGTACCATCTTTGATACTTTTGGTAAATCTAGAGTAAGTACTGTGAAAATCCAATTCTCAGAAATCAGTAAAGCTCTTGATCGTTACAACTTAGATTGTAACTCTTATCCTTCTACTGAAGAGGGTTTAATCGCCTTAGTAGAGTCTAGTGCAAAATGTAAAAACTGGGGCCCAAAACCTTACATGAAAAAACAACTTCTTAACGATCCATGGGGCAACGAGATTATCTATGAAAAAACTTCTAGCTCAGATTTCGTACTAATCTCTATGGGTGCCGATGGAAATGAAGGCGGAGAAGGTTTGGATGCCGACATCCGCTCTGATGCACAAGAGTAAAAAAATATTTAATAACCCAAATGAAAAGGGCTTCACACTTCTTGAGGTAATGGTGGTTTTGGCCATCATTATCGGAATCGTAGGCCTTGCTATCACAAACTTACAACCTCCTAGCAGAAGTGTTCGAGCAGATATTAGAAACATTTTAGTCATCGGCAAACGCTTAAGCCAACAAGCTCAGTTGGATGGTAAAATGTATCGAATCGCCTTTGATCTAAACGATGAACAAGGCTCATACTGGGTAGAATCAGCGAACAGAAAGACCGCAGGCACAGCTAGCCCTAGTGCCACACCGTTTGGTGGCAGTGATTCAGACGAAGCCGATCCTAGAGACTTTACCCCCGACACTAGAATTTTAAAAAAGAAAGCACCTCTGCCAAAAGGTTTTCGTTTTTTAAAAATCATCTTAATTGATCAGGACCTAGCATTCGAAGAGGGCATTGGCTATGTACACTTTTTTCCGCAGGGACTAGCAGACTCAGCCATTATACAAATTGCCAATCAAGATGAGAGCTTTAGTTGGACTCTTGTTACAAACCCGCTAAGTGGTAACATTCAGTTAATCGATGGCCTGTTCTCAGAAAAAGATTTGATACGTAAATAATTTTAAATGGCAGTATCTTTAAAAATAAAATAGGCAGCTAAAACCAAACAGCAACTTGCGTACAAAAAATTTTGTGTGATTGGAACCTTCATATAAAGTACAGCAAAGCCATAAAACACAGCCATCGTAATAATTTCTTGTAAGACCTTTAATTGCGGCAATGTAAAATAGGATATTCCAATTCGGTTTCCTGGAACTTGCAAACAATACTCAAAAAAAGCAATGCCCCAAGACAGTAATATTACAAATAGTAGCGGTTTCGCTTTAAAATCTTTAAGATGCCCATACCACGCGTAGGTCATAAATAAATTAGACAGCACTAATAAGACAATTGGTTTATACATAATGTACCTACACTATTTTAAATATAGCTAATCATAGACTTCAGCCTTATTTTGAACCAAAATATAAGTATGTCCAATGAAAGTTCCAAGGGATTTACATTAATAGAGGTGATGATAGCCTTGCTGATTTTAGCAGCGGCTTTAACCGTATTAAACACCTCCTCATCCTCAAGCATCGCGAGCGTACAAAAAGCAGGTTCTTTAGAAACCATCGCTCAACTTTTACAACAAAAAGCCACCGAATATGAACTCACCTACAAGGGTAAAAAATTTGAAGAGTTGAAAGAATCAGAAAGCGGAGATTTTGGATCTGATTACCCAGAGTTTCGCTGGGCCGTACAAGTTGATGACTTTCCTGCTCCCAACTTAGCAAGCATGGCCCAACAAGATGAAGGGCAACAAGAGATGCTATTAACCATTTTAAATAAATTCTCAAAGCACCTAGAAAAAGCTGTGAAAGAAGTAAAAGTTAGCGTTTTTTGGAAGCCTGGAGAAAAAGAGCAAGAGTATTCAGTAACCTTTTTATTGGTAGATTATGAAACACCTATCGGGATGTAAATCAGGTTTTACACTTTTAGAAGTAGTGATCGCCATTACCATTATGGCAAGCCTCGCCTATTTGTCTGCTATTAGTATTAGTAACGCCATTACTGCTAAAAACCAACTCCAAACAAGAATCGATGTAAGCGCAGAAACAAGAACCGCTCTTAAAGTCATCGAAAAAGATATCAAATCCGCTTTTCACTATAACAACTTTAACTATGATTTACTTGTTGAAATTAGAAGAGATCAACTACGAGCTGCAAACCCTGACAGTAAAACTCCACAAGATGAAAATGAACCACCTCCTCCACCCGATCCTGTACCAAAAGCAGGTCAACCACCAACGTCACAAGACGGTCCGGCTAAAAAAACAGTTGTTAACTTGATCGAAGACTATTTGTCAAAATACAAGAAAGCTACTGACCTCTCACAATTTTTAGGAGGTAAAGAAGCTTTAAGTTTTACAAGCTTAAATCATGTTAGAAGATTTCAAGATGCTCAAGAAAGTGATCAAATGGAAGTTGGCTACTATTTAGCAGAGTGTAGAGAACTTTTATCTGAAAAAAGAAGTCAGTGCTTATGGAGAAGAGAGAGCCCTTTTATCGATAAAAAAGTCGACGAAGGTGGCGGCTCATCTGTGCTTATGGAGAATGTAACCTCATTAACTTTTCAATATAAAACAAAAAAAGAGATGGAGGATCCTGATACAGATTGGCGCGATGTTTGGAGATCAGATGAGTCCGGAGATGCTGCTACAAAAGGAAAGTTCCCCGACGTTGTAAAAGTTAGTATTGAAGCCGAGATCAAAGGAAGAAAAATAAAACATGTAGCAATAATACCGATCGATTTTGTTAATAATAAGGAGGCGAAGAAAGATGCACCTGCACAAAATCCCGTCCGATAACAAAGGGGTCGCACTTCTTACAGCTCTATTTGCGGTAATTATTATTTCTTACCTATCGGTAGAAATTAGCTATGAATCAGGTATTGAGTACCGACTTGCAAAAAATAAAATTGACGAAATCAAAGCTACCTACGCCGCTAAATCAGGAGCTGAATTAAGCCTACTTCGTGTAGCCATTTACAAACAAGTCTCAGCACAGTTTGGAGATCAAATTCCTGATCCTAAACTATTAGATTTAGTCTGGACATTTCCTCTCGCTTGGCCACCAGTAGTTGATGAAGATGCTAGTATGGCTACAAAAGAAGAAATTAGCTCTATTCAAGAAGATACTATGCAAGATGCCATGTGGTCGACGCAGATTTCTAGCGAGAGTACTAAATTTGACATCAATGATTTAAACTCTCCTGTTGAAAGCTTGCAAAAAGCCATTCGTGAAAAGCTCACTACTCTTATTGAAAATAAATTAAATCAAGAAGATGCCTGGGCCGAGAGAAATCGTGACCTTAAGGTTGATGAAATCGTGAATAATATTATCGATTGGATAGATTCAGATTCAGAATCATTAAACGGTGGTGATGAGGGAAGGGAGTATCAAAACATAATCCCCGAAGATTCAGATTTGACCCTCCCTCCAAATCGAGATTTTAAAACCTTAGAAGAGCTGCATATGGTAGCCGGTATTACTGACGATATTTATGATGTCATTGCACCTGTTGTTACTATTTACGGAGCAAAAGGAGTAAATGTAAATTACGCCGAAAAGGATTTACTTCGTGCTATCGATCCACAAATCACGGATGAGATTGCCAATGAAATCATCAGCAGAAGAAAAAATCCTGACACTGGCCCCTTTAAAAACTTAGAAGATTTTGAAGCCTTCATCAGTGGCCTCGGAGTCAATATACAAACGTATAATGAAAACAAACTCCCTCTCAGGTTTCAAAAAGAGTTTAACTTTAAAATCAGCAGCATAGGGTCTTTTGGCAATCAGACCAAAGAAATTACAGCGATTGTTTACGATGTAACAAATGCAAAAGCTGAGATCACCAAACTACTCGAAGATCAGCTAAAAGGTAAAGAAGGCGAGGACGATCCACCAGAGGACGACCCAGAAAAACCACCCACTCGTGGAAGTGCCCCGCCGAAGCCAGATGATAAAAAAAATTCTTACGATAAAGGCCGCCCTACCATCCTATATTGGAAGGAATCCTAGACTATCGTCGAAAGACATTTTCTTGTCGAAAAGTAGTCATCCCGCTATAATTAATGTAACCAGGGAAGGTGTATGCGCAGCATAGGAATTGACATCGGCACCTATAGTATTAAATACGCTGAAATCGAGTACAGCAATAAGAACTATAGTTTAAAATCTTTTCATGAATTCATCTTACCACAAGATCCTAGTACGGACCCGTTTGTACACATTGTCGATGCTTTAAAAAAAATCGCCAGCACTTATGACACAGATTTAGACCGCTTTGTACTTGGTATTAGACAAGAGTACGTTTGTAACCGAATGGTCGAATTTCCTTTTAAACAAAAATTTAAAATCGAAAAATCTTTAAGCTTTGAATTAGAAGATGACCTACCTTTTGATATCGAAGATGCAGTCATTCACCCAAAAATCATCTCAACAAACGGTGACTCTGCCTCGATCATGGCGTTTGCTGCTTTAAAATCTAATATTGCTGCCATTATAAAGGCCTGCAATGATGTAGGCATTGATCCTGACATCGTAAGTTGTGAAGGCGCAGCTCTAAGTAACTTTTTTGAAATGTGGGCCGATGCTCCAAAAGAAATCGCTCCTCAGGTAGAAGACAATATCGAGCAAAGTGACTGCATAGCTACGATCTATCTTGGTCATTCAAAAAGTTTAATGGCGGTTCACCACAAAAAACAACTAGTTGCTTTAAGAAGCATACACTTTGGTGGCCTTGAAGTAGCTCAGGCGATTGCTAAGAAATACAATATCTCAATTGTAGAAGCCTTAAAAACTCTACAAGAAAAAGCTTTTATCCTGACTTCTCAAAAAAATGTAAGCCAAGATCAAATCACTTTTTCAAACTTAATTGCTTCAAGTGTTGATTCAATGGCAACAGAAGTAAAACGACGCACTATCTCGAAGAAGCCGAAACCT
>JAGRAL010000143.1 GCA_020434605.1 Bdellovibrionales bacterium | reverse complement strand
GCTTTTAGACTTTTAATCAATACTACCCAGGAGGTACTATGAAGTTATTGAGTCTATTTGTTTTATTTTTTTCATTACAAGTATCAGCAGCTGAAATTTTAGATCTAGGAACATACCGAGCAGAGAAGTACGGAAACACTGAAGTTATTAACATCTACAGACAAGGTCTTGTAGAGATTCGCATTATAAATATTGAAGACGTAACCACAATTGAGAGAGCAACATTATATGCTGACCGCAATGTTGAAAATTTATATGGTCTGCAAAGAGATTTGCATGGGTCAGATGTAGCTGTAACTAGAACAAACCCCAGAGCATTTATAAATACATTAGAACTAAGTGTTCACAGCTCGCTACGCGGAAGTCGAGGAAGATTTAGAGTCGAGGCCGTTGTAGATAGTTTTGGACCGCCACCTCCACCGCCACCGCCACCAGGAGGCGGATCCTACGACCCTGCTGAAGCAAGACAGGTTTATTACCAAATCGTTAATTTTGCTTCGGATAGAATGGGCCTTGGCCACATAAGACCAACTGGAGAAAGCATGGCTCGTGAGTGGACTCGTCGCGGAAGAATCTGTGGCTCTAGCTGGGAAATTGAAAACATGACTCGTGATTTTTACCGCCGAGCTGATTATTATCGCCGCCAAAGATACTACGATAGAGATGCTCGTCAGTATGCACTTAGAGACGTGAGCTACCAAAGCCGTTGTAGTGATATTTTATACGTATATTAATTTATAAAAAGATAGTAAGAGAGGCGAACCTTAAGGGTTCGCTTTTTATTTACACAAAGATTTAAGAAGCTTCATCGTATCTTTGTAATGTGGTGTGTTTTCAACACCTGATCTTGAAGTCACTTTATAATCACTATCAATTTTATTTTTAACTAAAAGACATTTTTTGTTAGCAATAGAATCTTTATCCAATGCAGTCATCATTTCAAGCATTCCATTCTTATATAGGACTGTATCCATTTCATCAGATTTTACCCTTAATAAGCCTGACTTTAGAGACTCAAACTCTTGCCATTTTTTAGCAAATGCTTTTTCTCTAGAAATTTTGATTGTAGATGTATGAACTAAGTTACTAGCTACATCTGCATTTGCTGTCATAAGAGATAAAAGTAATACTATTCCTGATAACATTTTACATTTCCTGTAGGATCAATTTTATTACTAAGAGCACGTGCTCGATCATGTAAAACTTTATAGTGACTATCTGTAAACCCTCTAACTGGATTTTTCTTTTTGTTTGGTAAGTAAACTGTATAATAATGTTTAGCTAACTGCCAAAATCTACCCGGCGGATTACCATCCACTGCAAAGTCATCGTTTGTTTTAGTTAGTGAAGCGCCTTTATATCTTCCTGCATTTGGTGAGCCTGATTTTGCAATCTCTGCCAAACTACACAACATTGTTCTAATCTCATCACCCGAATTGTAGCGTGTGATAGTAAAAGATGATAAGTGCTTTTCAAACTCTTCTCTGTTTTTAAATAGATCACTTACTTTACTGCCATTTGCACAAGTTTGTGAGTATATAGCATTAGCTCTGTCTTTTTCTTTTGAGTAATAAAGAGCTGCAAGAAGCATAGATTTATATGGGTTTTCTACCGGGTCCACCACTTCGCAATAGTTTGGTTTGCCATTTGCTTTTTTTGCTTCTCTTGCCTGGTCCTTAATCGAACCTTTCTTAGCACTTAGTTCATTAACGTATTTAGTAATCTCTGCTTTACACTTTTCATCTTTAACTTGAGTATTAATTAAATCTGAGTACTGGGATGTTCTTCCGTAAGAAATATCACCAAGTGCGCCGCTGAATGTTAGCTGACCTGCACCAATACTTAACTTGTCACCGCCAATAATGTTTACCTGAAAGTTAGATTCCTGACTTAGCATTGCTAACAATTCTTTTTCTTGCAGACCAAAACATTTTGATGCGAATAAATAAGATTGAGTCGTAATCGCATGATACTCTGGAGTAAAACATGGTGGCTCTTGTGTGATCGTTTGTTTTTCACCATTGCAATACGCATAATTCGACTTATTGTAAGGGTTTGCGCCCTTCATATCTTTTGAATATTTACCTTTCATAGAATAGTAAACACACTTTGCAATTTCATCATTATCACCGACATTTTTAATAATCTGTAAGAAACTTGGTTCTTCACCGGCACCATATAAATCTGTTCCAGGCTTACATTCGCAGTTAAAAGCTAAGTCTTTCATTTTTTTATTCTGACAAAGTCTTTCTTCTGGCGCCACATAACAAGAATCTCCTGGAGCACATGGTGTTATTCCACCCTCTTGAGAAGCGGTACAAACTCCTGCGCTATTTCTTGTTAAACCCGTAGTACATTCACAACCTTTTTTAGTATATATTTCATTAGCTCCGCATTTTACACATTTTGCAGAACCATCATTTTGATCTTCTACACTATACTCAGCCCCGCACTCACATCTATCACCAACAATAACATTGCCCTCACCGTTACAAGGTGTGCAACCGCCAGATTTAGCTGGGTTCGGTACATGACCTGCCGGACAGCCAGTTCCTAAGTCAACCGGTCTCGCTGTTTCTGCATCTGGCCCAATACCTGCCGTCACGGCTGGTGTACAGTTTTGTTCTTGACCTGGAAGACAGTCTCCAGATCTATCTCTTGGCGGAGTAAGAGTAGGAACAGGTTCTAGTATTACAACATCTGGCTCTGGCGGTTTCAGCGGACCTGGAGCTGGCAAACAATCCTCTACTGGTCTTTCTGGCTCTTTTGGAGGCGGAGGTATTACCGAAGGTTCTGGCTTTGGTGGCTCTCGTCTTGATGGTGTTGATACGGATGTATAACCTCTATCATAACTACTGCTACCACCAGAACGTGGACTTAAATTGACTAAACCTCTAGGATAAGAAAACGGAAAGTTTTGATTGTACCAATTAGGATTGTAGCCACCGTTATTTCCATAACCGGTACCAAAATAAGGACCATAACCACGACCGTAAGGACTACTGCCATATGGTCCGCCACCGTAACCACCACCATAACCCATACCTGCATATATCGGTGCATAACCGTAATGTAGATCGTAAGTTAATCTAGGAGTATAGTACGGATATGGTTGGTAACCAATAATCGATTGTTGTGATGGGCAATAAAACCAACACGACTGTGCGCTCGCCTCTTCTGATAGAAAAAACGCCGCACTAACGAAAATAAAAGAAAGCAAAAATTTTCTTAACATCGTATATATTTTCGGAATCACAGATAAAATGATTATAGCGGTCCTAAGAAACTGGACCTTTCTTTTTGATATGTATCAATCTAAAACAAGTTTACGTAGTAACTTGCGGAATAATACGAACTGCCAAGTTAATATTTTTAGCTGGGCGGTTTTCAGTGATTGGTCCTTGTACCAAGCGCTGTTGCAATTGACTAAAAATATTTTGACGAATCGGCAAATCGTTATCTTGCAAAACACACTGACGTGCTTTTCTAGCAGCAATATGAATTACAATCGGCGCCTTTAAGTTTGCAGTCATTTGTGTAGGATCTTCAGGAATAGTGATGATCGTGTAAACGCAGTAGCCCTTCATCTCTTTCATTTCAAGAGCTTCTAAATCGCGTTTTGATAATGAAACTTTATACTCTGGCATGAACAACTCAGGCTCAAGTACCGGAAACGCAATGTTTGGATGCTCGCAAGACTGAAGCCAAGCGAAGATATCATCATCTGGGTCATCAAGTAATGCGAACTTTTTAACATCAGCAAAGCCCAAAAGGCCTTCAGCGAATTCAATGATATCGCTTTCGCTAATCTCAATAATTCCAAATCTTGTGGTTTGCACCTGCATCCTTTTCCCCCTAGGATTAAGACCTACCTTATCTTACGACACCATAGGACATAATTCCGGTCAATTTCTGTAAATATTATAGAAGCAGCGAGTCTTAAGTCTAGTTATTTTTTATGATATGCAAGCTTAAGGTTTAAGCAGCTTTGCTACCTTACGTGCGCGCTGAGAATCCGTTGTAGAAGCCTCTTTATTTTGAGTCTGGATAGCTTCATAGACCTCTAAGCGATGAATCTTAGTATCCTTAGGCGCGTCTATACCTACACGTACCTGCTTTCCTTTGATTTGAACAACGGTGATTTTGATATGATCGTCGATTGCTATGCTTTCGCCGATTTTTCTTGTAAGTACCAACATAAAGAATCCTTCAACATCCTGGTCAAAGAAATGACTACCCAATGACGTTTGTTATTACGGTAGAAACTCTGAAGGGCTTTAATTATTTTTTTTATCGAAGAAAGTCAAGAAGACTTGGTTGAATCAATTTGCCCGACGTTTGTAGAGAGGCTTGTAGATTGCCCTCGGCTTGAGTCAGGTCACTGAAAACTTTAAAGGCGTCCGCATCTTCATATTGTGAAACCATTACATGATTATCTAATTTTAGCTTCTCTAAAGACTGTAGGTTCGTATCTATTGCAGATAGTCTAGATCCGACCTGGGCGCGGATGGTAACAACTTGTTCTCTGGCGATGTCCAGCTCTTCAATTGCTTGCTGAACGCCTGTTTCGTCACCACTTTCTAAAGAGATTTTAAGGTTATTTAGAACCTGTAAAATATTTGCCCCTTGCGCAAATTTATATTTTTGTCGCTCTATGTCTACTTCACCCTCATTATTGATCGACGAAGGCCCTCTAAGAACTGGTCCATTTTCTGGGTTTACTTTTTGTTCAAATGTTTCCGCAGGCGAAGCATCTAATGCCTTCTCCCCCTTATAAGGCTCAACTTGATAGTCGCGCCCTAAAAACACGCGGCTACCCGGCATATTCATGGCCATGTAATGACCTTTTGTCACTTCCATTTGAATATCACCATTATCGCCGTCGTAGTTTCCGTCACTATCAAATGGTTGCTTCATCGTTCTAAAGCCACCAAAAATAAATCGATCATCAAGCCTTCTGTTTCCAATAGAAATGGCCTGATCTAGTAACTGACTCACCTCTTTAGCAACCATTTGTTTTGATTGTGGAGAAGAGGACGGGTCGTTAGCCTGAGAAATTGCCAATTCTTTTGCACGAATGAATATATTGGTTAGCTCATCCATAGCTTGATCTGTAAACAGTAAAAAGTTTTGAGCGGCTTGGTTATTTTTAATATATTGCTCAGAATTGGTCATATTAGTACGAGCACTAAGAACCCTTGCCGCAGATATCGGATCATCAGAAGGTTTTAATAACTTTTTACCACTCGCTGCTTGCTGCTGTAATGTAGCAATAGACCCACGATTGTCATTCATCGTGCGCACAGCCTGGTCAAAATTCATTTTATCCGCAACCCGCATTAATACCTCTTAATATTTAATACTGTATCAAACAACTCGTCCGCCGTACGTATAACTCTAGCGGATGCATCGAAGGCTTTTTGCATTTCGATCATTTTAGTTGTCTCTTCATCTAAACTTACACCACTGATACTTTCTCGAATATTACCTAATTGTTTTACAATATTTTCGTGGTGATCTTTTCTCATATTGGTTTGTTTTGTTAAAACCGCAACCTCACCAACTAAAGAATTATAAAAATCATCAATATTTGCTGAACCATTATTTAACACGCCCTGAAACTGAATGCCGGCAATTTTATGTGCCACTCTGTTATCACCCGGTCCACCCATTTGGTAACCAGCAACAATTTTACCCACGTCTTTCTCAACAGAATCATTTAATCTAATTTGCGCAGAAGCGTCTTTTTGATTGGTTAGTATATCAAAAAACAATACTCCTGGCTTTGAATAACGATCGACACCTTCAATGTGAACTTTATTTACTTCGTTCGCAATTGTAAATGCTAACTCATCATTTTTATCTAATAAACCTTCGATAACTTTATCACGTATTTCAATGGCGCCACCAATTTTACCATTATTGATTTGATTGGTAATTTTAACCGGAGCTAAATCATCAGACGGATGAAAATAAATTTCAGCTCTACCCGGTCTTTCTCCATTTGTACCATGAGCATCTTGCACACTTAATTTCATTGCTTCATATCCAGAAACTAAAACAGCTGTACTACCAGCGTGTACGGTAACAATACCCTCATCATTCTCAGCGTACTTAATATTAATTTTT
>JAGRAL010000142.1 GCA_020434605.1 Bdellovibrionales bacterium | reverse complement strand
CTCTTAGAAGTTTCTTACGACAAGATCCTGATATAATTATGGTCGGTGAGATACGTGACCTTGAAACAGCGGAAGTTGCTTTTAAGGCAGCTCTAACGGGTCACTTGGTTGTAAGTACTCTACATACAAATGATGCGACGTCGACGGTATATAGATTGATTGATATGGGTGTTGAGCCATTTTTAGTGTCCTCCGCATTAAATGTTGTGGTGGCGCAAAGACTTGTAAGAAAAAACTGCGATCATTGCAAAGATGTTGTGCAGGTTGATCCATCTGTTTTAAGAGACATGGGAGCTATAGAGAGCGAGATTCCATCTTATAATGTAATGAAGGGTGAGGGTTGCAGTCGTTGTAACGATACTGGTTATAAGGGACGTATTGCTATATATGAAGTTCTTGAAATGAATGAAGCAATCAAGCAAGCTATATATGAAAACGTATCAAGTAGTGATTTAAAACAAAAAGCTATTCAGCTGGGCATGCGTACGCTTAGAATGAGTGGATTATTAAAGTTAAAGCAAGGGCTAACGAGTGTAGAAGAGGTATTGACAACTTCTGCCAAAGATTAACAACGGGATGAATATGCTTACGCTAAAACATTTATTGCGAGCTGCTGTAGATCAACAAGCTAGTGATCTGCATTTAGTTGCGGGTGCACCCCCATGTTTACGTGTTGGCGGAAAAGTTCTTCGATTAAAATCTGATATATTGCAAGCAGATGACATTAAGCAATTGGTTTATGCTATTCTTACTGAAACACAAAAGAATACCTTTGAAGAAAATAAAGAGCTAGATTTCGGAATTGGAATTAAAGATGTATCTAGGTTCCGTGGTAATATTTGTTACCAATTAGGTGGCATCGCAGCAGTATTTCGTCGTATTCCTAACGATATACCCTCTCTAGAAAAATTAAATATGCCAGCGGTAGTTTCTAATTTTACACAGCAAAAATCAGGATTAGTCTTAGTGACTGGGGCAACAGGTTCTGGAAAAACGACGACGATTGCGGCCATGCTTGATAAAATTAACTCAGAAGAGAGTGCCACTATTGTCACACTTGAAGATCCGATTGAGTATGTGCATCCACATAAGAAAGCTATTGTAAAACAAAGAGAAATCGGTACTGATACAGATGGTTTTAATGTGGCATTAAAGCATCTGTTAAGACAAGATCCTGATTACTGTTTGATTGGTGAGATGCGTGACCTTGATACGATTGAGGCAGCTTTAAAGGTAGCCGAAACAGGTCACTTGGTTTTTGCAACACTACACACAAACTCAGCTATTGAAACTATTAATCGTATTATCCAAGCCTTTCCTGGCGGGCAACAAGAGCGTGTTCGCGTGCAATTGAGTTTTGTACTGCAAGGAATTATCTCGCAGCAGCTTTTAAGTTCTACAGACGGAGCTCTGCGTTTAGCGCTTGAGGTTTTAGTGCCAACGCCGGGTATTCGAAACTTAATTCGTGAAGATAAACTACACCAAATTAAATCATTGATGCAAATGGGACAAAATCAAACAGGTATGATTACAATGAATCAATCTCTGATGAGCTTGCTGTTAAAGCGTCACATCGATATGAAAACTGCATTTCAATCCAGCCCTGATCCAGATGAGTTAGATCGCCTTCTTAGAAAGGCTGGGTTATAGTGCCAGCGTTTACTTTTCAAGCCAAAATTCCGGGTGGAAAAGTCGTTCGGGGTGAAGTCTCGGCCGCTAACGAAACCGAAGCCAGAGTTAAAATTCGTGCCCAAAACTTAGTTCCAGTTTCAGTAACAGCTAAAGGAATGAAAAAAGCCTTAAGTGCATCCGCATTTTCATCTGTAAAAGTGAGTAGTAAAGAATTGCAGGTCTTTACCAGGCAGTTTGCTACACTGGTAAACTCTGGTATACCTATCGTTCAGGGACTTGAAATACTAGAAGACGGTACAAAAAATGCAGGATTAAAAGCGGCCTTAAAAAAAATTAAAGACGATATTTCTACAGGAAAACGACTCGCTGAAGCCATGTCTACTCACTCCACTATCTTTAATAAGTTATATGTTAACTTAGTTAAAGCTGGGGAAGAGGGTGGTATCCTAGATACAATTTTAAATCGACTAGCCATCTATATTGAAAAAGCTGAGAAGATTAAAAATAAAGTAAAGGGCGCCATGTGGTACCCTATCGGTGTCCTTATTATTTCTGTGATTGTTATTAGTATTATCATTACGTTCGTAATTCCTAAGTTCGAAGAACTATTTAAATCTACTGGGAAAGAGCTGCCTGAGCTAACTCAAATGGTTATCGATTTAAGTCACTACGTTATTAACAATTGGTATGTAATTATAGGTGCGGCCTTTGCAATTTTTTGGGCGGCAAAGGCATTTTATCAAAGTGTAGATGGCAGACTGACTTGTGATGAGTTTTTTATCCGTTTGCCTATAGTAGGGTCTGTGATTCAAAAATCAGAAATTGCTAGATTTAGTAGAACCTTGTCAACGTTGCTATCAAGCGGTGTGGCTTTACTTGACGCTCTTGATATTGCCGCAGGTTCCGTTGGTAATGCTGTGGTTGAAAAAACAATACGTGAATCAAAAACCGTAATTTCAGAAGGAAAAAGCATGACCCTGCCATTCGCTAAAAATCCATACATGCCTGATATGGTGGTGCAGATGATTGGTGTAGGCGAGCAAACAGGGGCTTTGGATACAATGCTAGGTAAGGTTGCGGACTTTTATGAGGATGAAGTTGATTATGCTGTTACAGCAGCAACTACACTGATTGAGCCTCTTATGATGGTTTTCTTGGGAGGAATTGTGGCTGTACTTGTGATAGCGATGTATTTACCAATTTTTGGATTAGCTGATAGCGTGTAGTATGGAAGAAAAAAGGCTTTTACGAGTAGAATGGGTTAAGATCGGGTTTTACAGTCTACTTTTGGGCTTTGTATCTTTATCTAATATATTACAAAGAGACTTTATTCAGCCAGATTTTAATTTCAGTATACTTTTACTTGTTGCGACATCCCTTGTGTTTCACTTCATGTACATATTGTTTATGTCAAAACTTTTGGATCGTAAGTGGATTCATTACTTAGTTTTTGTATTTGATACATTAGCTATTACCATCATGATGTTTTTCTTTCCATCGGTACAGGCACTATTTGTGTTTCTGTATTTGATTCATATTTTGATGGCAGGATTATTGTTTTCAAAAGAGGGTGGCATTTTTATAGCTGTAGTTAGCTCTTTTTCATTTAGTTTGTTATTAGCTGTAGGTCCTAAGCTTGAAGCGCAAGTGTTATTACTTACAATTGGTTTAAATAACTTAGGCTTTTTTGTTGTAGCATTTCTAAGTGGATCATTAGGGGAGCAGTTAAAAACATTAAGTACAGAATTAACAGAAAAAACCAAAGATTTGCAGGTATTAAAAGATTTAAACTCTTTGATTTTACAAAATATGCAATCCGGTTTTATTAGTATGGATACTAAGAACTCAATACTTCTTTACAATGAAAGTGCCAGCAAGATTTTAGGAAAAAAATTGTNNATTGGTAGAGGGTACACAGCTAGAGTTTGTGTTTCCAAAACTGATTGAAAGATTACAAATAGAGGCAGGCAAAGAGAGCTTACAATTAAACTATAACTTAAGGTTTTCTGAGGGGTTTAAAAACCTGCTGATTTTATATTCTGAAATTAAAAACCAAAATGGTTTAAAAATTGGTAGTATGCTTATATTTTCAGATCAAACTGAAATTCGAAAACTAGAACATGACAAAAAACGAAATGAAAAACTTGCGGCTATCGGTAAATTAGCTGCTGGTATTGCTCATGAAATACGTAATCCACTGGCTAGCATGTCTGGAAGCATAGAGTATTTAAAATCGACATTAAATACAGCGACAGATGAAGAAAAAAAATTAATGCAAATCGTTCTAAGAGAAATCGATAGATTAAATGGCCTAGTGACCGATTTCTTAGATTTTGCAAGGCCCGAAAAAACTTTAACGGACTTGGTGTCACTATCAACTCTTGTGAATGAGGTTCTACAGCAAATCAAAAATGACAAGCGCTTTACGGCCGATGTAAACGTAGAGGCAAATGTGGCCGACAAAATAGATATCATTGGTGATAAAAATAAGTTGTTACAAGTTGTATTAAATCTACTTATTAATGCAAATCAGGCGCTAGAAGAGAGTGCAGTTAAGCGTATACAAATTGATTTAATAAAAGACGATAGCTATGCAATATTAAAGGTCAAAGACAGTGGTTTAGGAATGACGGATGAAGTAAAGTCTAGACTCTTTGAACCATTTCATACGACGAAACCCAAGGGGACTGGCCTTGGCCTAGCTGTGGTACATAAAATCTTAGAAAACCATAGAGCTACTATCGATGTAGTTTCTAGAGCTGGTGAGGGTGCTGAATTTAGTTTAAAATTTCCCCTACCATAGCCGAGTTCAAATAGTAAATTTTGTCACAAGAAGCCAGAGGCCGTATACTTAAATTACAGCATTTTTGAGTAACAACGGAGACCGAATGAAGCCTAGAATCCTTGTCGTTGATGATGAACAATCCATTCGTGAATTTTTAGATATCATGCTAAGAAAAGAAGGGTATGAGGTTACTCTTGCTGAAGACGGCGAGATGGCAACAGATTTACTTAAGAAAAAATCTTTTGATATGATTGTATCCGATCTACAAATGCCAAAAATGACTGGCTTAGAACTTTTGAAATATGCAAAAGACAATTACCCAGAGATCGTATTTTTAATGATCACAGCATTTGGCACAACTGAGACTGCAGTTGAGGCCATGAAAATGGGTGCCTATGATTATTTAACAAAGCCCTTCAAAATTGATGAAGTTAGAATTTTAATTCAAAATGCTCTACGCGCACAAAACTTAGAAGTTGAAAATAGAACTCTAAAAAAAGAATTGGTAAAAGAATATAGCTTTACAAATTTGATTGGTAACTCAGAACCAATGCACCGAATCTATGAGATGATTAAGCGTGTGGCCTCAACGCCTACTAATATTTTAATCTTGGGTGAATCAGGTACTGGTAAAGAGATGATTGCAAAGGCCGTACATTATAATAGCCCGTATAAAGATAAACCATTTGTTACTGTAAACTGTGGTGCGATTCCTGAATCACTAATGGAATCAGAAATGTTTGGTCATAAAAAGGGTTCATTCACCGGTGCGATTGCGGATAAACAGGGTCTTTTTGAAGTAGCAAATAGCGGCACCTTATTTTTAGATGAGGTAGGTGAGTTACCACTTAGCATTCAAGTTAAGCTTTTACGTTCTATTCAAGAGAGAGTGATTAGGCGCGTAGGTGGCACAGATGATATAAAAGTTGAAGTGAGGTTGATTGCTGCTACAAACCGTGACTTAGAAGAGATGGTAAAAAAAGGTACGTTTAGAGAAGATCTTTACTACCGTTTAAATGTGATTCAATTAAAAGCCCCACCTCTTAGAGACCGCAAAGATGATGTACCAATACTTGCAAGACACTTTTTAAAAAAATACAACGATAGATTGGGTAAAACTGTAAATGGTATCAGTGAAGAAGCAATGGCATCGTTAAAGAGTTACTCTTACCCGGGTAACGTTCGTGAATTAGAGAACATTATTGAAAGAACAATTGCTTTAGAGGGTGGAGCGACGATTTTACCAGAAAGCTTGCCACCATTTGTACAAACGCCTACGGGTAGAAAATTAGCTTCTGCTTACGAGATAGAAATTACTGATCAAGGTGTTGATTTAGAAAGAATCGTTGAGCAAATCGAAAAAGAACTTATCATCAAGGCCATCCATAAAACGAATGGCGTAAAGAAAAAAGCCGCCAAGCTATTGGGTATCAGCTTCCGCTCTATGCGCTATAGAGTTGACAAGTATAATCTTGGGTCCGCTGATGACGAAGAGCTTGACGACGACGAATCTTAATTAACGTTATCTTCAGTTCCTACTTCAATCTCTATTTCTGTAGGTTGCACCGGTCCCTGTGTAGGGAAGGCTTCAACTACAGTTTGTAGGGCATCATTTCTTTCTAGAAATTCTTTTAATGAAATTGCAGTATTGATCTCAACAACATTATAAGGCTTTCCAGCAGGGTGATCTTCTTTTCTAAATTTTACCGCTTTTGGTATAAACATACGTCCTACTAACCATGGACGAATCAAAAATTTGTACATACCACCTAGGCGCACTTTAGAAGGTCTAAACCCAAGCTCTTTTAACATTTTATTCGCATCATGATAATTACCCTTATCAACACCACGAATCGCTAATGCCAATACATATAAAGGCCATGTGTTAGAGTTTGCTTCTTCAACATTATCAAGGCTTGCCACCAAATTATAAGTAGGTGGTTTTAAACTCCACTGGATATTATCTTGCATTTCGCCAGATCCAGGTTGGTAATGAGTCGTATTATTGATGATTTCAACAATACGTTCTTGGATAGTATCCGTAGGAACCATGATCATGGCACGGTACTCATTTGGATTATCTAAGAAAAATGTTGCTCCACCTTCTTTATAGATACGTGACATATTTTTGTTACATGGACTTAACAAGTGAACATATCTCCAGCCAACTAAGTCAGGATCATATGTATACTCGATCGGTTCACGGCCAGCAGCAACTAGTTCTGCATTGATTTTTGCAACCTCTTCTTGTCCTTCAGTGATCTCTTTAATTGCATCAGCTGCAGAGTGAATATAAAAACCTACGTGAGTATAAATAAGGTTTCTAGCCGAGTCTTTTGGTTCAATATAATCTTTTTCTAAAATATCATCTTTAATAGCAGATGTTTTTGCATTAGGGCTTCTACGTCTTAACTCTTTTGCACGGCTATCAAGATCTTGCATCATTTCTTCAACAGAATAGGGTTTTCCATTTACTTCGTCTTTTAATAAAACAGTATTTTTACTATCAAGACCAGCACGAGCTACGATTACAACTTTAAGTTCTTTTCCATTTTTTCGTTGTTCGCTCATTAATTGTTTTAGTTTTTCATTTACGCCGGAATACATTTTCGCTGCATCATATTGTTGAGCAGGACTGGCGTTATCCATTCGACATTTTACATCTAAGAAGCCTAAGTTAGCTGCGAATGTTTCAGTGGCAGAGAATGCTATTATCAATAGCAATAGGACTTTACGCGTCATGATTCCTCCTAAAAAAAAGCCCGTATTTCTACGGGCTCAAATTAATTCGTAACTAACTATTCAACGATAAGAGTTTCGTAGTGATACTCGCTACCGAAAGCTGCTAATACGATGTTAGATGGTAAGAAAAGTAGAACTTTGCTTGAATCAGCAAGTCTGCCTTCAGAAAGAGCTTTCGCTGCAACAGAAGGAGTAACTACGATAGTTCCTACAACGTCTACTAAAGCTTGAACTACAACAACAGAAGCTTTACCAGAAGCACGAACACCTCTTACAGAAGCTTTACCTAACTTAGAAGCAAGTTTCTTAGCTTCTTTGCTAGCAGCAACTGTAATTTTAACAGAAGCTTTTCCAGATCTCTTAGAAAGATCCCAGCTAGTTGTAGCTACGTCAGAAATAACATCACCAGAAAATTCGATGCTGTTACCAACTGCTCTTGCAGTTCTTAGAGCAATCTTCTTAGAAAGCTTCCAACCAGCAACGCTAGTGTCAGCTAAAAAAGTAGCAGATGCAGAAACTGCGTTTCCAGAAGCATCTAATGAAGCACCTGAAGCGTCAGATACTTGAATAGAAGCACCAGAAATACTGTCTGTAAACTTCTTGCTAGATCCAGCGTTTGCGTTCGCAGCAGCAAGAACTACAAGTGATAATAATAGTTTTCTCATATAAATCCCTCCTCTAGTGGGTTTTGGTTCAGGCAGGGTATAGTCATAAAGCATTTTGTGCACAAGCCTAAGAAAGCTAGATTTGCTCTACGCTTACTAAATTTGAGGAGGGCTCTTTTCAGTATATTTCGTACAATGTAGAAAAGAATAATACGGGGTAAAATTACTCGATGATTTTGCTTGCCATAAATTTTTTACTAGTTGGTGACAAAGAAATAAGTAAAGGGCCTTAGGCTTTACTAGTGCTCGTAATAAAGTCTGTATACATTACCTCATTGGGGGGCAAGTATGGGGATACTGCTTTATTTTTTTACAGCTCTATGTAGCTTGGGGATTGCTGCTAATTTAGAGGGCTTTTCAGAACAAATGCCTACTTCTCCTGCACTTGCAAAGGTTTGGAGAGCAACCGCTAAAATCAAAAACACGGGATCATTTAATAAGGACTATGAAAGTACAGGTCAATATCAACCATTAAGTTCAGCGTTTGAAGGCTCTGGTGTTTTAATCAAAAAAATAGACGAAGAAACTGCCTGGGTAGTTACCAACGCGCACGTAGCAAGTTGTCCAAGGTTAGGTAGATGCAGGCTGAGTGTTGGTTTTGAAATCGATGGTCGGAGAGTATCTGCCCGTTCTTCTAAGGTTTTAAAAACAGTATTAACAAAAGATATAGCTTTGTTAGAAGTAAAGCTTCGTAAAAACGATTTAGCTCTTATTGATGCGGCTCCTTTAGCTTCAAGTATGCTTTCAACAAATACAGATACAGTCTACGCGATTGGTTATCCTAAGTTAACGCTCAGAAGTAAGAACGACTGGCAAACGGGCGTTCCAAGGAACTACGCGAGTAAATTAAAAAGAATTTCTCAGGGTAGAAAGATAGAGGTTTTGCCACTAGTTACAGCTGATGTATATCCATATTCTGATGGGCGCATATTTCAGCTGTCTGTAGGGCCATTAGTAATACACTCGGCAGATACCTTAAGTGGAAATAGTGGTGGCCCATTAGTAAATGACAGAGGGGAGGTAATCGGTCTTAACTCGGGTATTGAGTACGGTAGTGGGCCAAAGCATTTTCGCTATTGCTATCAAAATGGTTCAAATACAGACACCAACTTAAGCTGTTCATACTTTTCAATTAGCAGTGATGTTTTGATTACCAACTTTGGTCTAGCCGAGTAATTGTATCAATCAGAGATAATTATAAGATTCTCTACACTTCAAAAAAAAAATCTCTTACACTATCAGAGTAAAGTACGACATCTTGTGAAGGAGAACTCATGAACGCACTTAAGAATAATAAAGGTTTTTCATTAATCGAGCTTATGATTGCCGTTGTAATTATCGGTGTTTTGGCTGCGATTGCGATTCCAAACTACCAAAAATACCAACGTAAAGCTCGTCAAGCTGAAGCTAAATCTACATTAGCTGCTATGTTTTCATCTGAAAAATCCTATATCGCAGAATACGGTAGAATGAACTCTAAATTAGCAGCAATTGGTTATGCGCCTGAAGGTAGAATTATCTACAATTGTGGTTGGAGCACTGATAGTGGTAACCCGCCTCGTGATACAAACACATATGCGGATGCAAACACGGACACACTTACTGTTTGCCAAGCTTCAACTGCGGCAGCTACTTGTGATGGTACAGGAGATTTAGGGACTGCTGCAGCGTTAGTAAACGCAGCAGTAGACGTAACACCGGCAGCAGGAACAGCAGCGATGCAAAACTTCACGATTGTTTGTACTGGTCAGTTAGGTGGTACAGCTGATGACACTTGGACTATGACTCAAGATAAAGTATTATCTATGACTTCAGATGGTACAGTTCAGTAAGCTTCTTATATTTTCTAGTTTACTAGTTTTTAATTATTTATACGAAGGAAGGAGCGCAAATAAAGCTCCTTCTTTTCATTTATCCCCAATCAAATATCAGTATTTTCATTTTGGCTATAAATCAATGATCGCAGATTCTTTATGGCTACATTTGCTCCCAGATATAGATACTATTGTTCCAAAGCCTGCGAATAAAGCCAATACTTGGCAATACGAAGTCATAAATACAGTGACGGATTTAGCGCCTCATTTTAGAACCGTGTATCGCAGTGGTGGAGATGTATTGAGTGTCGTTTTAGATGACCGTGAGGGAGCGACTAAAATTTTTGAAAAGGGCCTAGGTGTTTTTCCAACCTATTGGCCACTACTATATTCGGCGGCGTATCACTTTATGGAAGAAGAAAAGAATCCTAAAAAAGCAGCGGAGCTTTTATTGGTTGCAAGTCAAAACGGTGGACCAGAGTGGTTTATCAGTCTTGCGGGAAAACTCTACAGCGAATCAGGGCAAAAAGACTTAGCAATCCGCTCTCTTTTAGATTACCTAAAGCGCTTTCCAAAAGCCGAGGGCAGGGAGAGAGTTCTTGAAAGGCTTAAGGCCTTAGGTGTCACACCAGACACCTATTCTAATTGACCGCACTCAATGACTAAATCCTAAAAGCCTAAATAAACCATCCACTTATTGACAAAAATGCGTTAGTTACCATATTTAAAGTGTTAATAATCAGGTTTTAGAGATAAACCTAAGTACTTTAAATGACTAGGTTTTATATTTTTGGGAATTGCTAATGCAAATAGACTATTATGAAATTTTAGGCATTCAAAAGAATGCAGATCAGACGACCATAAAAAAAGCGTACAGAATGCTCGCCATGCAATTTCACCCAGATAAAAATCCGGGCAATAAAGAGGCAGAGGATAAATTTAAAAAAGCAGCTGAAGCTTATGATGTTTTAGGAAACCCAGAGAAAAGAAAACTCTATGATCAGTACGGACACGCGGCCTTTAAAGGTAGTGGCGGCGGACCGCAGTTTCAAGATATGGAAGATATCTTCTCTTCATTTGGAGATATTTTTGGGGAGTTTTTTGGTGGCGGCGGTGGCTTTGGTGGAAGAAGAGCTAAAAATCGCAATGGCCCAAGGCAAGGTGCCCACTTACGCTATCTTTTAGAGATTGATTTAAAAGAAGTTGTTGAAGGCTTAGAGAAGCAAATCGAATTTGATGCCAATGTTTCTTGTTCTACTTGTCACGGCACAGGGGCAGAGGCAGGTTATTCTCCAGAGACGTGTGAAACTTGTAATGGCATGGGGCAAGTGATTCGTGCACAAGGTTTCTTTTCAGTTTCCACATCTTGTCCTACTTGCGGAGGATCTGGAAAAATCATTAAAAAACCATGCAAAAAATGTAAGGGAACTGCAAGAGAAGCGAAGAAAAAGAAAATCGAAGTAAAAATCCCACCTGGCGTGGATACCGGCACTAGGCTCAGAGTGAGTGGAGAGGGTGAAGGCGGTTTTAATGGTGGCCCAGCAGGAGATTTATACGTTGAAGTTTTTGTAAAACCAAACGAGCAATTTGTTAGAGAAGAAAATGATTTAATTGGCGAAGTAAAAGTATCTTATGTTCAGGCGATTTTAGGGACGACTATTATGGTGGATACATTTAGAGGGCCTGAAAAAGTAGAGGTGCCTGCTGGAACACAACCAGGAGAAACCGTTACTTTAAGAGGAAAGGGCATACCAAGTCTACGCGGCTATGGTCGTGGGGACATGATTTTTAGAGTGATCGTAGAAATTCCAAAAAAATTAAAGACAGAAGAAGAAAAGGCTTTAAAGCAAATAGCTGAATTGAGAAGCGAAGAAGTGAGCAAAGGCGCTATTACAGGCTTTTTTAGCAAAATAAAAGATGATTTAACGAGACAATAGTCTCTTGACGAAATTAAAACAGAACACATATTGGCAGTATAAGGAGTGAAATATGGGCAAAATTATAGGTATAGATTTAGGAACAACAAACTCTGTTGTAGCCGTAATGGAAAACGGAGAGCCTAAGATTTTAACAAACGAAGAAGGAGCGCGTACTACGCCCTCTGTTGTAGCATTTACTAAAGATGGTTCAAAACTAGTAGGACAAGTAGCCAAAAGACAAGCAGTAACAAATCCAGAAAACACGATTTATTCTGCAAAGCGTTTCGTGGGTCGTAACTTTAGTGAAGTTGAAAATGAAACAAAAAGAATTCCATACAAAGTAGTAAATAAAAATTCACAGCCGGCATTTGAAGTTTCTGGTGATGTTTATACGCCAGAGCAAATTTCAGCTATGATTTTACAAAAACTAAAAAAGACAGCCGAAGACTATCTTGGCACTGAAGTAACAGAAGCCGTTATCACGGTTCCTGCGTACTTTAATGATTCGCAAAGACAGGCAACAAAAGATGCGGGTAAAATCGCCGGCCTTGATGTTAAGCGTATTATTAACGAGCCAACGG
>JAGRAL010000141.1 GCA_020434605.1 Bdellovibrionales bacterium | reverse complement strand
ACACGACAGGTCACAAACTTTAGACAATGCTGATTATTTAAAATATCAGATTTTACAAAAAATATTTTCTGCCTCTGGAATGGTGAATATTATTAGAGAATCAAATTTAAATTTTTCTGCAGCAAAGGGAGATTTTTTTACCCTATCCTTTATAAATCAGTTTTTTAAATTAAAAGGCTTTCAAGACTACTTTGTGGTAGATGGAATCAGTAGCGACTCGCTTAGAACTTTAGAGTTAGCAGAACACAATAAAGATAAGTATAGTCCTAAACTTCCAAGTCTTGATGTAGTGCAAACTGGCGTATTGGATTTAATCGATTTAGTAACTAGTCACGATATACGTCATAGAGATGCTATGCCAACAAGACTACATTACGAACTAGCAGTGTTATTATCAGATAGCCAAGTACAAGTAGAGGATCTTACTACTTGTATGAGTTTATTTTAATTACTTAGTGTAGGCGAGCTCGTTGTACTTTCTGTTAATAAACAAGCCAACCATTTTTGAAGCACCCTTAGGTATTCGTATCAAGTACCCATTGATATGTGGTGGAATTTCTTTTGTGATTAGTTCGGGGTTTAAGTCGTACATCGCCTTACGTGTTACACCTAAATGATCAGCAAGTTCATTTAAATTGGTTCCGCCTGGAGCATAAAAAGGCTCTGACTCTAATTCTTTACTCATCGGAATATTTCTGAAACCGTATAGATGCGGAGTCTTAGCAATCAGCATTGTCGCTATTAACTTAGGTATATAGTCTTTTGTCTCTTTCATTAAGATTTGAGATTGCGATAACTTCCAAAAATCTTTTGTCTTATATTTTTTAATCATGCGGCGGATTCTACCCTCACCGGTATTATAAGCTGCAGCCACTAAATACCAAGAGCCAAACTCTTTGTGTAAATACTTAAAGTAAGAAATGGCAGCCTGCGTGCTCTTGGCAAAGTTTCTTCTTTCATCTAGCCACCAATTGATTTGCAGTTTAAATCTCTCGCCTGTAGGTTTGATAAACTGCCAAGGTCCAACTGCATTAGCATGGCTAGTAGCATATGATGATAAACCACTCTCCATCATTGCTAAGTACGCTAAGTCTTGTGGTAAGCCAGCATTTGCTAAAGCTTGTTTAAGTTCAGGCATATGCACCTGTCCTCTTTCTAGCCAGCGATAGAACCATTTCTTTCCATTATTTTGATAAAATTGAATCCAGTATTTTACTTTATCGTTATAAGTAATGGGTAGATCAAATACGTAAGCAGTAGATGAAGAATCAGCAAATTCCATATTCTTAGGAATATTTGCAAAACTAAATTGTAAGAAAATCCAAAGAAGCATGCTTAATGTTACTTGTAAGTCGTGCTTTCACCAACTGAAAAAATAGCCGTCAAAATTTTGTTACGCTAGCGTTCTTTGACTTAGGCAAAAGTCTGGCAGTGAATTTCAAACCCAAATAGAATTCATATCAATCCGCGCTACCGATGAAAGTCTATGTGGCATTCACTTTGCTTAGTTAGACAGTGAGGCGGAGTAAAATGAGTACAAAAGGTATATATACTGCTGTGAGTGGAGCTATTGCGCAATCGCAAAAGCTGGACACTATTGCCAATAATATGGCTAACGTAAATACCACAGGTTTCAAAAAAGACTCACAGGTTTTTCAAGAGTATTTAACTGCTTACGAAAAACAACAGGATGTTTTGGAAGTACCTAGGGTTCCTGCCTCTATTGATAGTTTCTATAATATGCAAGGTGGGGATAAAGCATATGTAGATTCAGCGGGTTCATATACAAGTTTTGAACAGGGTCCTATTAAAAATACTGGGAATGATATGGATCTGGCTCTTGAGGGTAGAGCCTTTTTTGAAATTCTAACGGCGGATGGAGTTAGGTTTAGTCGTAATGGCGCATTTGTTATTGATCAGCAAGGAAGATTAGCTACGAAGGAAGGACATTTGGTCTTATCTGAAGGGCAAAATCAGCCGCTAGAAGATAGAGTGATTCAATTCGGAGGAAATGGTCGGATAACAATTGGACCAGATGGAGAGATTTTTCAAGGGCAAGATGCTGTCGGTAAGTTAGGAATTGTAAATGTTGATAACTTACAAGCTCTAAAAAAAGAAGGCTCATCACTGTTTTCATTAAAAGAAAACCTTCAAGCACAAGTGGCGCCAGCTGAGAACTTTAAGGTACACCAAGGTGCGGTAGAGGGCTCTAACGTAAATGTTGTTAAAGAGATGACGGATATGATTCAAACTACACGTTTGTTTGAACTCACTCAAAAAGCAATCCAGGCATACGATAAGATGGATCAAATTGTTTCTAACGATTTAGTGAAGGATTAGGGGATAGGTTATGATAAAAGCACTTAACACAGCTGCTTCAGGCATGCAGGCACAACAAACAAATATGGATGTTGTATCTAACAACCTGGCAAACGTAAACACTACAGCTTTCAAAAAATCACGAGCAGAATTTGAAGAGCTCATGTATCAAACAATAAAAGAGCCAGGAGCAACGACAGGCTTAAATGCGGTATCACCAACGGGTGTGCAAGTTGGTCTTGGTGTTAAAACAGCTTCTACGCAAAAAAGTTTTGAGCAAGGAAGTATTAAGCAAACAGATAAACCATTAGATATGCAAATAGAAGGGAATGGTTTTTTTATTGTGCAAATGCCAAATGGGCAAACCGCTTATACAAGAGATGGTACTTTTAGAAAAGACGGACAAGGAAGAATAGTAGATAAAAATGGTAATGTGCTTCAACCAGAGATGACCATTCCAAGAGAGTCTATTGGTATTTCAATTAGCCCAGAAGGTGTGGTTGAAGTAAAAACGACTGACGGCCCAGACGTACAAGTGCTTGGCCAAATAGAGCTTGCAAACTTTGTGAATCCCGTAGGTTTAAAATCAATAGGGGCTAATCTTTATGTGCCGTCTCCTGCAAGCGGAGCGGCCTTTCAAGCTCTTCCTGGTACAGAAAATTTAGGTAGAGTAGCGCAAGGGCAATTAGAAATGAGTAACGTTAATTTAGTAGACGAAATGGTAAACATGATATCTGCACAAAGAGCTTATGAGACAAACTCTAAAGCTGTACAAGCTGCAGATCAAATGCTGCAGGCAATTAACAGCTTAAGGTAGAAAATGTTATTAATATTTGTTGCACTACAATTTATATTTGCTAGCGAGATTCAAATTCGTGATATTACCTACACAGGTTCAAATGTCATAACACTCAATGATATAGCAAATTTTAAAGATGTAAGTTCCCAGCAAAAAAAGGCAATAGGATCAGTTGTTTTAGCCAAAGATTTAAATGTTGGAGTCGAGAGAGCATTCTCTAAGGATTCACTAATTAATATCTTAAAAAAATATCAACCTAAAAACGGAAGAATCACTTTTGTGATCCCTGAAGTAGCAACGGTTAAGCGTGTTGAGGATCGATTCAATAAAGAAAATGTTGAAAATAAGATCGCTGTCGATCTGGCAAAAACTCAGTCTGGGGTAGAAGTTAAGGTTGAAACAGTAAATTTTCCTGATATTGAAGAAAATATTATTGATTGGGAATTACAGGTTCCAAATCAGTTGCAATCTAGTCACTTGGTCATACCTATGAAATATACCGTACGCAGCCATGGTAAGGATATAGAGAAATCAGAAAGTATTTCAATAAAAGTAAAACTATATCAAACGATTCCTGTTGTTAAAGAAAACACATTTCAAGGGCAGCGTTTGCAAGCTGAAAATTTACATCTGCAAAAAATTGAAATGGTTAGAGGACAACTCTATGTTAGCAATATCCAGGACATCGTAGGTAAAAAGCTTAAACGAAATTTACGTCAGGGCGATGCGATTAAATCTACAGATTTAGAAAAAGAATATACGATCAGAGCTGGAGAATCAGTGGTTTTGTTGGTGCAAGAGAATGATATTAAAATACGTCTAGAAGGTACTGCAAAACAAAATGGTTCAACGGGAGATGTGATTCGTGTGAATAACCCAATGAATAACCGACTAGTGTTTGGCACAATCAATAGTGCTTCAGAGGTAGAAGTAAAATGAAAATAGTAGTCTTGATGATATGTACGTTATTTTTGTGTTCTTGCGCAAGCCTGGGGAATATGATTAAGGATTTGGCTGGCACAAAAAAGCCTATGCAAGCTCAAAAGCAAGCCGCGGTAACACCTAACTCATATGAAGATAATAAAAATTATCAAGTTTACCCATTACCAGAGAGAAATTATGGTCGAATGGATAAAGCTAAATTTGAGCAAGAGGCTAAAGTACAATCTGATGCTGGATCGCTTTGGGTGGATGAGGGGCAAGGATCTTATTTATTCAGCCAAAATCAAAGACGTCTTGATGGTGATGTTTTAAATGTCGATTTAGAAAGCCAAGCGCTAGAACAACTAAACTCTAAAGTAAATGTTATTGCAGATCTTTTAAAGAAGAAGGAAGAGGCAATACAAGCTCGTCAGCTAGCTTCAGAGCCAAAAGACAAAGAGGCGGCAGGAGCAAAGGCAGCGCCGCCTGTGGCAGCAGCTAAAGAAAAAAAGGAAGAGCTTAACATTAAACAAGTTCCTACTCGCGTAATTGCGACTTATCCAGATGGAAGTTACCGCGTAAAAGGTACGAAAAACATAATGATTGGAAATAGAGAGTTTCAAGTTCTTGTGATGGGGCTAGTAAGAGGGAACGATATCGCTAACGACTCTATCTCTTCTGCAAAATTATTAGATTCAAAATTTGATATTATTACAAATAGGAAAGTACAATGAAGTTTTTTATCTTAATGCAAGTAAGTGTTTTTATAATGGCAATCATAGTTCAGCTGGGCGGAGGCATTTAACATGAAGTCTCTATTACTAGCAGCACTACTTTTTTCTTTAGATGCCAATGCAGCTCGAATAAAAGACATAGCTAACATTAGAGGGGTCCGAGAGAATCAACTAGTCGGTTACGGTCTAGTGGTGGGTCTTGCTGGTACGGGTGATGGAAAAACTGAATTTACCTCTAAGTCCATGGTTCGTATGTTAGAAACAATTGGCGTAAAACTCGATAATAAAAATGTAACATCAAAGAACGTGGCTGCGGTTATTATAACAGCTACTCTTCCTCCGTTTGCAAGAGCAGGAAATAAAATTGATGTCACTATCAACGCTATTGGTGATGCGAGCTCTTTGGCAGGAGGTACGCTTGTGCAAACTCCTCTAAGAGCAGCTAATGGTGATGTCTATGCTGTATCACAAGGTCAAGTCTTAATGGGTACTGACAACGGAAAAGGCCATATGACTGTGGCTAGAATTCCAAGCGGAGCAATGATTGAAAGAGATGTACAATCGGATTTTGCGGCCCGTAGAATGTTTCGAATGACTTTAAGTAATCCCGACTTTACGACAGCTGTAAGAATGGCAAAAGTATTAAACCAAGACTTAGGTGGAAAGTATGCTACTGCCAGCGACTCTTCTACAGTAGATGTAATCGTGCCAACACAGTACCATGGTAATGCTGTTGAGTTTTTAGCTCTGATAGAGTCGCTTGATATTAGTCCGGATATGCAAGCGAAAGTAGTAGTCAATGAAAAAACTGGTACAGTAGTAATAGGGGAGAAAGTTAAAATTTCTAAAGTAGCCATCAGTCACGGAAGCTTAACATTAAGTATCGGTGGTGATGAGAAGAAGAAGGCCAAAGGCAAAGAAGAAGATGGGGAAAGATATTTTACTTTAGAGAATGGTGCGAATGTAGATGATTTAGTAAAAGCACTAAATAAGATAGGGGTAAAGCCAAAAGACTTGATAACTATACTGCAATCGATAAAAGCAGCAGGCGCCCTACAAGCAGAGATTGAGATTTTATAAATTGATTTTAACAGCTTCAACACATGGATGTGTTGAACCGGGGGAAAGTGAGTCAGAGATCAAAGACCATGGATGGACTAAATAAAAGTTTCTAGCAGGAAACAGATAGGGTCTAGAAGTT